>JAILHW010000104.1 GCA_024695605.1 Lachnospiraceae bacterium
GGACGTCTGGTGGCCTGCTCCTCGGATATGTCCCAGCGCCTTGGGAAATCCGTAAAGATCGATCTGATCAAGGAGGTTTACGATACCATTTCAGCCTCCGAGACCTGGAAGAACTCCGACTTTGATATCGGCTATCCCATGTATGCCTACGGTATCGTGGGAGACGGCAAGGTGCGTCTGATGATCTGCATCTATGAGGCAGGCACCGATCAGATGGGCCTTTACTATATGAACCTGTTCACCATCCTCTGCCATCTGATCCGCGTGGCGTTCCTGCGTGCGCTGGAATACCAGGAGGCCATCGAGAGCGAAAAGTATTATCCCGGCACCCAGATCCTCGAGCCGTCCTTCTTTGCCATCGAGCTGGAGTCCAGAAGGCGGATGGCGGATGCCGGCGTAGCAAGCTATGTGCTGCTTGAGATCGAGACCGATGACTTTACGGCCACTTCCGTGAAGCTTCAGGGCATGATCCGCCACAGCGACGAAATGGGCAACGATGAAGAGGGCAGACATTATCTGCTGCTGACCCAGATGGGCGGCGATATCTTCAAGATCATCGGCAAACGTCTGGATGCAAACGAGATCCGCTATCACGTGCTGGAGGGAATCTGATACATGATCTATCTTGTGTTTTTTGGCATCCATATCGTGTTCTGTCTGATACTGGCAGCGCTTTGGACGATGAAGCGGATCGCATTTCATCCCGTCTGGCTCTGGATCGTGCTGTTTGTGCCCATCTGGGGAACGGTAATGCTCTGGTGGCAGAAAAAATCGGACGCGGATGAGGAGCGGGAAAAAGAGTTTCTGGAGATCCGTATGGGAGAGCGGGATTTCGATCAGGACGAGCGCTTTCAGGGCGTATCCAAAAGCATCCAGGTGGATCAGGACGATATGCGCGAAAAGGTGGTACCCATCGAGGAAGCGCTGGTGGTCAATGATACCGCGACCCGAAGAGAACTGATCGTGGATGTGCTCTACACCAATCCCAACGATTACATTTCCCAGCTGTATAAGGCAAAGGCCAATTCGGATACCGAGGTGGTACACTATGCGGCGACGGCTCTTGCCGAGATCCAAAAGGAGTTTGACCTGGCCTTTCAGGACATTGCCATGCGAAAAAGTGCCCATCCCATGGATGAGAGCATCGATCAGGAATATCGCAGGATGCTGGAAAAATACATCGACAGCGGCCTGCTGGAGGGCGACGGTTTGAAAAACCAGCAGCGCATCTATTCCGAGCTTCTGGGCAGAGACATAGAGAAGGAAAACACCCGCGGACTTTGGGGGCTTTTGAATAAAAAGGCGGAAACCGATCTGGCGCTTGAGGATGAAAAAGCGCTGGATCAGGACATCGCCATGATGGAGGAGCGCTGGCCGGAGCGGGACGGCGTTTACAAGTTTAAGCTCAAGCGCGCCATGCTCCAAAAGGACAGAAAAAAGATCGAAGAGCTCCTTCGACAGATGGAAGAGAACAACATCTTTTTATCGGCGGAGCTGCGTAATATGATACGTTTCTGGGAAAGCTAAACCGGAAGTATCAGAAAGGATTGGACAGACCTTGACCTGGCAAAGAGGACAGAAAAGCCAAAATGAAGAAAACTATATCCGTCTGGGCGGTATGTATGCGCTGGGATTTATCTTTGTCATCCTGTGCGCGGTGCTGATCGCCGTGCAGATGAATGTCAGATACAGCGTCAGAAGCGAGCAGCTTCCGATGATGCCAAGAGAAAAGCTTGTGAAGCTCAAAAGCGAGCAGGAGCAGGCGCCCCGGCAAAAGGCGGATACCCTGGTGCTGTTTGAGGACGGAGACGAGGTTTCGGCCAAGGCCATGACCCTGATCGAGCCCGTGCTTTCGCAGATGAAGCAGCCCTATGATACCTGCGAAGCAGGTGAGCTGACTGCAGGCAGGCTTGGGGACTATGACAAGCTGGTGATCGGGGTGACCAGATACCAGAAGTTTTCCCCGTTCATAGAAGAGATCCGCAAGTGGGTCAGGGACGGCGGTAATCTGATGGTGCTGTATCCGCCGGAAAAAAACGGCAGCTTCGAGAGCCTGTATGACATTTTCGGTATCAAGGACAGCGGCTATAATACCTATGTAAAGGCCGTGCGCTTTGCGGAAGGCTTTATGATCGGCGGCAAGGACAGGGAATTTTTCATAGAAGACAGCTACGAATCCTCCAGAGAGGTTGCACTGGATGATCAGTGCAAGGTATATATGGAAACCGCCGAGGAGTTTCCGGTGCCCCTGATCTGGCGAAAGAACGTGGGCAAGGGAAGCGTCGTCTTTGATAATTTCGGGATCATGGAAAAGGCCTACCGCGGAATCCACTGCGCCTGCTTTGCGATGCTGGGCGATATCTGTGCCTACCCTGTGATCAACGGCGCCACCTTCTATATTGACGATTTTCCGTCTCCGGTCCCGGAGGGGGATGCAAAATACATCACCAGAGACTATAACATGTCCATCGGGGATTTCTATTCCCAGGTCTGGTGGAACGATGTCTTTGACATGGGCAAGCGCCACGGGATCCATTACACCGGTCTGGTCATTGAAAACTACAACAACCAGGTCATGGGACATTTTGAGAGAAACAAAGAGACCAACCGCTTTCTGCTGTTCGGCAATATGCTGCTCGAATCCGGCGGCGAGATCGGTATTCACGGCTATAACCATATGCCTCTGGTGCTGGAAAATTTCGACTACCAGGATATGTACGACGGCTACATCCAGTGGCCCGCCGCCACCAACATGAAATATGCCATCAATGAGGTGTTCAACTTTACCAAGGAGCTGTTCCCGGAAGAGGAGCTGAAGGTCTATGTGCCGCCCTCCAACGTGCTTTCCCAGGAGGGAAGGGATGTGCTGGGCTCCACCTCCATCCGCAGCATTGCTTCGGTGTATCTGCCTTCGGATCTGGCCTATGCACAGGAATTTGGGATCTCCAAGGAGGACGGTATCATCAACACGCCGCGTATCGTTTCCGGCTACAAGCCGGACGAATACATGTATCTGGCGGCGATGTCGGAGCTGAACTTCCATCTGGTCAGCACCCACTTCCAGCACCCGGATGATGTGCTGGATGAGGACCGCGGGGCTGCCGAGGGCTGGGAGAATTTAAAGAGCGGTCTGGAGGCCTATATGGACTGGCTGTATACAAGCGATCCCGAGATCCGCAATCTGACCGGCTCCGAGCTGGCGGCAGCGGTGCAGCGCTATGATCTGATCGGCGTGGAGCGGGAGTATGAGGACGGGAAGCTGAAGCTTTCCTTCAAGCAGTTTGACAGGGAAGCCTGGATGCTGGTCCGAATGGGAAGCGGGAAGAGAGTCGAATCTGTAGAAGGCGGAGAGGCAAAGCCCCTTGGGAACTGCCTGTATCTTTTGCGGGCTGACAAGGAAGAGGTAACCATCAACATTAAGTAGGTAAGACCATGAGGATATGCGTGATTCTGGAAGGGTGCTACCCCTACGTGACCGGAGGAGTTTCCACCTGGATCCATCAATATATGACGGCGATGCCCCAGCACGAATTCGTGATCTGGGCTGTAGCGGCAAACTCTTCCATGCAGGGAAAGTTTAAATACACCCTTCCCGACAATGTGGTAGAGGTGCATGAGCTGTTTCTGGATGATGCCCTAAAGCAGATCGGAAAAGGCAAAAAGCACAAATATACCAGGGAAGAGATCGAGGTGCTGCGGGACTTTATCGACTGCAAGAATCCCGACTGGGAGATGCTCTTTAAGATGTATGCCGATGAGGGGATCGAGCCGGTTTCCTTTTTGATGAGCCAGGAGTTTCTGGATATTCTGACGGGGATCTGCCAGAGCGAATATACCTATACGGCCTTTTCGGATTTTTTCCATACCATAAGGTCCATGTTTTTGCCGGTGCTCTACACCCTGCACAGCCACGTGCCCAAGGCAGATGTCTATCATTCCATCGCCACAGGCTACAGCGGTATTCTGGCAAGGCTCGGCAGCTATAAGTACAACGTGCCGTATCTGATCTCGGAGCATGGCATCTATACCAGAGAACGGGAGGAGGAGATCATCCGTGCAAAATGGGTCATCCCGGCCTTTAAAAAGTTCTGGGTGCGCTTTTTCTACATGCTCTCCGCGGGGGCCTATGAGAAGGCGTCCATGATCACCAGCCTGTTTGCCGGAGCCAGAAAGATCCAGATCAGCATGGGCTGCGATCCGGATAAATGCGTTTATATCGGAAACGGCATTCACTTTGAACGCTTCAGCGGTATCGGGCCTAAAAAGGAAAACGGCCATGTGGACATCGGGGCGGTGCTCCGTATCGCGCCCATCAAGGATGTCAAGACCATGATCTATGCCTTTTCCGGAGTTAAGATGCGGGTGCCGAATGCAAGACTGTTTATCGCAGGTCCGGAGGATGACAAGCAGTATGCGGCCGAGTGCTATGATCTGGTGGAGCGCCTGGGCGTAGAGGATATTACCTTTATGGGCTCCATCAACGTGGTGGAGCATATGGGAGACTTTGATTTTACCGTGCTTTCGAGTATTTCCGAGGGCATGCCATTGTCAGTACTGGAATCCTTTGCATCGGGACGGCCCTGCGTGACCACCGATGTGGGCAACTGCAAGGAGCTGCTATCGAGCGTTGCGGAGGATGATCATCTGGGAAGCGCCGGGATCTGCGTGCCGCCCATGGACATCGCGCAGCTGACAAATGCCCTGGTCTGGATGTGTACCAATACCGAAAAACGCTTCCAGATGGGTGTGGTGGCAAGAGAGAGAGTTGCAAAGTATTTTATGCATGAGGATATGATACGGAAGTATCAGGAAACCTATGACGAGGTATTTCGAAGATGGCAGGGATAGGCTTTTCTCTGAAACGACTGTTTAACAAAAAAGGCATCCTGAACCTGTGCAAGGCCTACGGATATTCGGGCATTGTTACGGTAGGCCCCATGTTTCTGGGAGTGTTTCTGCTGCTGGGCGTTTCCTTTGTGGCACAGATCGGCGGGATGGACAAGCATGACCGGGATCTTTTAAACTGCATGCTGACCTACAGCCTGCTGGCATCCCTTCTGATCACGGCCTGGTTTAACATGGTGGTCACCCGCTTTGTATCCGACAGGATCTTTGAGGAGCAGGAGGAAAAGGTGATGCCGTCCTTTTTCGGCTGCGTTGTGCTGGAACTGTTTTTGTGTCTGATCCTGTACGGCGGATTTTTGCTCTTTTCCGGCGCGGGACTGGTCAGAGGTCTTTTGTGCCTCTGGTTTGCCATGGTGATGATCGTGGTCTGGACCGAGATGATCTACATGACCGCCCTGAAGGATTTTCAGGCCATCGTGCTGTCCTTTGCGATTTCCCTGATGATCGGCTTTCTGCTGGCGCTTGTAGTGGTGCTGACCGGAAGGACCACGCTTGAAAGCCTTCTGTGCTGCGTGATCATCGGCTACGGAGTGCTGGCAGTGCGGTATTTAAAGCTGATGCTGGATTATTTCCCAAGGAGTGAGGGGAGCCTGTTTTCCTTCCTTCGGTATTTCGACCGCTATCCCATGCTGGCGGTTTGCGGCGGCATGGTCAGACTGGGATTGTTTGCCCATATCATCATCATGTACTTCGGACCCTTAAAAGTGCAGGTGGAAGGGCTGTTTTACAACGCCCCGGAGTATGAGATCCCGGCGCTCATTGCCTTTTTCTCACTCCTGATCTCCACCGTGAGCTTTGTGGTGTCCGTGGAGGTGAATTTTTATCCCAAGTACGCCAATTACTACGGCCTGTTTTCCGATAAGGGCGCCATCGGTGATATCCGGCTTGCGGGCAAGGAAATGCTGGATATGCTCCAGCGGGAGCTCTTTTATCTGGGGTGCAAGCAGCTGTTTACCACGGTGCTGTTTGTGGTGCTCGGACCGCCTGTCTTTAAGGTGCTGCTGCCGGGTATGAGCTCTACGGCCATTGCCATTTACAGGTTCATGTGCGCGGGGTACGGTACCTATGCCATTGCCAACTCCGTGATGCTCATAGAGCTGTATTTTGAAGATTACATCGGATCGGTGATCGGGTCCTGTCTGTTTACCATCATCAGCGCAGGTCTTTCGATCTGGCAGATCCTTTTCGGGGAACCGGCATACTTCGGTCTGGGATTTTTCGCGGGGGCGATCGTGTTCTATTTCTTTTCCCTGCTGCATCTGGACTGGTTTGCCACCAAGCTTCCCTATTTCCTGTTGTCCAGACAGAGCCTGGTGCCGGGAGGCGAGAAGGGGCTTTTTACCTGGATCGCGGGGAAGCTGGACCAAAGTTTTGAACAGAAAAAAGCCATTCGTGAGTATGGCAAGGCATCATAGAAGGCGAAGATTCATGTTGAAGCGAGTGAAACAAACAAAACAAACGCTGCTTTCGCTGCTGCTGATCACGGCAATCTGTCTGACGGGCTGTTCGCAGATGACGGATCTGCCTGCGGATGCATCTAAAAACCTCGGAGCGGATGAGACGGACGCAGGAAAGCGTTCCGGCAAAGACGGACGGGGCGAAGCGAAGACAAAAAAAGCGGAAGAGGTGCAGAAGGTAAAGGTGCTGAAGGTTGGGAAAAAGGAGAGTGCGGAACGTGCGCCCCATGACCGGCAGGATCTTTACGGCCTCTGGGAGGATACCGATGTCATCCGGATGTATCTGACCGTCAAGAGCGGGAACGAATCGGACGGATCGGATCATACCTGGGAGGAGGTCAACAGCCTGAGCGTCTATGACTATGAGGATATGGGCGTGGACCGCTACAAGGTGGAGGGGATCCTGCAGGTTGACGAAAGCGGAAAGGGCGTCGGCAGAGGCGATTTCGGCTATGGCCAGAGCCTGCCGAACGTATCCGTTCAGATCCGCGGGCAGACCTCCTCGAGAGGTAATCAGAAGAATTACAAGATCAAGATCAAGGACGGAGCCGGAGATTTTTACGGGATGCGTACCCTTGCACTGAACAAGCACGTGGCAGATCCCTATCGGTTTTCCAATAAGCTCTGCTACGATCTGCTTTCGGATATCCCGCAGCTGATGAGTGCACGGACCAGATTTGTCCAGCTCTTTGTAAAGGATGAGACCGCTTCCGGATACGGGGCTTCATCGCAGGGCGCGCCGGGGGATGAGGACGCCGGAGACGGCGAGTTTTCCGTATCGGAAAACGATGCCGCGGTGGCAAAGGCGAAGGCAGAAGGCTTTACGGACTACGGCCTGTTTACCATGGTGGAGCCCATCAACAGAAGCTACCTTAGGACCCACGGCCTGGATGAAAACGGCCAGCTTTACAAGGTATCCTTCTTTGAGTGGAACGAGAATACCGAGATCATGATCCCGCAGGATGATCCCGCCTTTGACCGCAAGGCCTTTGACAGCTATTTGAAGATCAAGGGAGATGAGGATGTATCCAAGCTTCAGGGGATCATCCGGGAGATCCACTCCTACAACATCCCGATCGAGACAGTGATCGAAAAGCACTTTGATGAGGAAAACCTGTGCTACTGGATGGCCTTTAATATCCTAAACGGCAACTACGACGTGGGGGCCAGAAACCTGTATCTGTACAGCCCCTTAAACTCCGAGAAGTTCTATATGCTCTGCTGGGATATGGATGCTTCCTTTAAGAACGGCTTTTACAGAAAGTATGAGGTCCATGAGGGCGATACCCTGGCAAGGGGGATGACCAAGTTTTTGGGACTGGCCCTGATGAACCGCATGCTCAAGGAAAAACAATACCGGGAGAAGCTCACCATGGCGGTGGAGGATCTGTACCGCAATTACATGTCCGAGGACAAGGTGCAGGAAAAGGCCACAGCCTACCGGAACATCACAAAACAGTTTCTGCTAAGAGAGCCCGATGATCGTAATGTCAGAGTGGAGAATCCGGAGGATTTTGACCCGCTGACAGATAAGGTGGGAAGTGAGGTCGGCGAGAACTATCGCAACTTCTATGAGACCCTGGAAAAACCCTGGCCCTTCTTCGTGGACTATCCGGAGGCGGATCCCGAAAACGGCAGGCTGACTCTAAGCTGGGGCGCCTCCTATGACTGCGAACAGGAAGAGATCACCTACGACTATACGTTGGCAAGGGATTACTTCTTTGAGGATGTGGTGGTGAAAAGGACCGGGCTCTATACGACCATGGATACCATCGACCTGCCGCCCGAGGGCGTTTATTACCTGAAGGTGCGGGCGAAAAATGTCTCCGGCAAAAGCACGGAGTGCTACGATTACTTTACCCAGAAGGATTACGGTGATATTTACGGCTGCTACCGGTTTGCGGTGGAGTACGACGGATCTGTTACCGTGGATGAGAAGGAAGAATGATGCAAAGAATGAGACTTAGAAAAGGAGCAGGGATCCTGATCTGCCTGACGGCGGCGCTTCTTTCGGGCTGCGGCAGGGAAAGCTACGAGAAGGCGGCGGTCAGCACGTTTGTGCAGGTGCAGGATAAGGAAAGCCTGTACGAAGAACCGATGGATGAGGCGGTTTTGTATCTGACCGTGGGACGCTCGGAGGGCGGTATAAAGAGCGAGCATACCTGGTCCGAGATCAATGCCCATCCCCTGGAGTGGTATGCGGAAAACGGCATAGAGCCCTATGAATGCGACGTGCTGGCCCAGTTCGGAAATGAGGACGGCCCCACCTCCAGAGGCTTCGGCTTCGGGGATCTGTCCAATAATGCCACCATCCGCCTGTCCGGGGAGAAGGCTTCCCTCAGACAGCAGAAAAGCTATAAGCTGCGCATCTATGCCGATAGCGGAACCGTTTCCGGCATCCGGACCCTGCAGCTGTCCAAGGGATTTTCCGATCCCTTCCGGTTTACGGGAAAGCTTTGCTACGATCTGATGAGTCAGGCGGACGCGCTGATGAGCGTACGGACCCAGTTTGTCCATGTGTATGTCAAGGATGAGACCGAGGAAAAGAGCACGTTGTTTGAGGACTACGGCCTTTATACCATGACGGAGACCATCAATAAGCGCTATCTGAAAAACCGGGATCTGGATGGCAGCGGGGAGCTGTACAAGATCGAGAACTTTGACTTTTTGCGCCATGAGGATGTGATCAAAAGTCCCACCGATCCCGACTATGACAAGGAGGCCTTTGAAAGCCTGATCGAGTCCAAGGGAAGCAGTGACAACACCAAGCTGCTCAGACTTCTGGATGCCGTAAACGATGAAGAGCGCAGCATTGAGGAGATCGTGGAGAGCTACTTTGACAAGGAAAACCTCTATACCTGGATGGCCTTTAACATCCTTCTGGATAACAAGGATACGGCAACCGAGAACTTTTATCTGTATTCGCCTACGGGAACCGAGAAGTTCTACATTCTGCCCTGGGACAATGACGGAGCCCTGCGGGCGGATTATGAGACGCTGCGGCAGAGCGATGAAGTACCGGGCTGGCAGAGGGGGATCCATCTGTTTGCCAGATCCCATCTCTTTTCCCGCATCTGTGCTTCGAAGGCTTGCATCAATGAGCTTTCGGACTATGTGGACAGGCTCCATGCGGGCATCCTTTCCGGGGAAAACGTAGCGGCTGCTGCGGGTGAGCTGGAAAAAACCGTAAAGCCCTATCTGTATTCTATGCCGGATATGATCTATGCCAGAGTAACGGAGGAAAATTACGATAAGCTCATTGCGCAGATCCCGGACCAGATGGATCGAAACTACGATGCCTATTACGAGTCGCAAAGGACCCCGTCGCCGTTTATGGTGCATACGCCGGAGAAAAAGGATGGAAAGATCCGTATCAGCTGGGAGCCTGCCACGGTGCTTGAGGGCAGAGTGCGTTACATGGTACAGATTGCGGATTCCTGGGACTTTTCCACCAGGATCGTGGAGGAGAGAGGTATCTGGGAGAATGAGCTTATGTCCGGAAATCTGCCGCAGGGACAGTACTTTATCAAAGTGGTGGCAGAGAGTGCGGATGGAAAGACGCAGACGAGCTTCCAGAACTACCACACCGAAAAGGATACCGTCGCCCAGGGCGTTTTGTGCTTCTATGTGATGGAGGACGGATCGCTGCATCAGGCGCTGACGCACCAGGCAGATGACGAATAAGGAGAATTGCAGATGACAGAACCAAAGAGCGGACCGGGAATCGGATGGGACGCGGAGGAGGACGACGGGCGAAAGCTTTACCGCAATGAATGGAAATATGTCATTTCCGCTGCGGATGCCGAGCTTTTGCGCATGCGGCTTTCTCCCCACCTTCGGATGGACAGCCACGCATCGGGCGGAGGCTATGAGATCCGGAGCCTGTACTTTGACGATTACAAAAATTCCGCCTATGAACAAAAGCTCATGGGTGTGTTTGAGAGAAAAAAGTGGCGCATCCGGATCTATGATTACAGTGACGCCAAGATCTCCCTGGAGCGAAAGAAAAAGCGTGGCAATTACATCTACAAGGAAGCAGTGGATCTAAGCCGCGAGGAGTTTGACAGGATTTTGGCGGGGGACTTTTCCTTTCTGCTAAAGCGTCCCGAAACACTGAGCACCGAATTTTATCTGGAGTGCGTGACAAAGCTGCTCCGGCCCAAGGTGATCGTGGATTACTACAGAACGCCGCTGATCTTAAAGGAGGGGACCGTGCGGATCACCTTTGACAAAGAGGTCTGCGCCGCGGTGGGAGGCTTTGATATCTTCGACAAAACGCTTCCCAAGTTTTCGGTTCAAAAACAGGACGAGGTGGTGCTGGAGGTCAAGTTTACCGAGTTTCTGCCGCAGCTTGTAAAGGAGCTGCTGCCCACACCCGACCAGTCTCTGGTGGCCTTTTCGAAATACTGCGCCTGCTTTGAGAGAGCGCATCATCTGACGGATCCCACAGCCGGGATCAGTAAAACCTATATTGGATGGAGGTACTAAAGAATGAGTGCAAGAGATTACTTTAAAAAATCGGTTTTGGAGTCCTTTACCGCAGGCAACGGGGTTACGGCGGACTTCGTCATTTCCGCTGTGCTGGCGCTGACTGCGTCCGTGATCCTGGGACTTTGCATCTATGCCATTTACAAGCAGTACTATGGCGGCGTGGTATATTCCTCGGCATTTGCCATGACATTGGTAGGGATGTGCGTGTTGACATGTGCCCTGACACTGGCGATCTCCAGTAACATCGTGATCTCCCTTGGTATGGTCGGCGCCCTTTCCATCGTCCGCTACCGTACCGCCATCAAGGATCCGATGGATCTGCTGTATCTGTTCTGGTCTATTTCGATCGGTATCATCGTGGCAGCGGATCTGTATGTGCTGGCGCTGATCACCATGATCGTCATGATCGTTCTGGTACACATTTTCTCCAGAAAGAAAAAGACCGGTACCCTCTACATTCTCGTGATCCACTATGCGGGCAGCCAGGCCGAGACGGATCTGACAAGACTTTTGGGCCATCAGAAATACCAGATCAAATCCAAGACCTACCGCGGCGACCAGGTGGAGCTGACCGTGGAGATCATGTCCCGCCAGGGCGGCTTTTCCTTCGTGGAAAAGATCAACGAGCTCGATGGCGTGCAGGATGTCAGCCTGATCCAATACAACGGAGAATACAATGGATAAGAAAAAAAGTACTGCCATCCAGTATCTGATCCTGGTGGTACTGGCGCTTCTCATCGCGCTGATGATGTGGTACATACTGGCCAGATCCTCCTATAACATTGATGAGACCTATGCGCCGGATCTGACACTGGTGGATAATCCGCTGATGGGCTTTGCACCGGATGCGGCCAATCCCGCACTGTGTGAAAAAAGCCGCCTGGTGTTCATTCCGGTGACCTTTGCCGAGTGGGAGCCCGAGGAGGGCGTCTTTGCCATCAGGGAGCTGGAAGAGAAATATAATATCAAACGCTGGAAGAGCGAGGGCAAGCATGCGGTGCTCAAGTTCATGTGCGATGTGCCTTCGACCGAGGAGCACATGGATATCCCGCAGTGGCTCTATGAAAAGACAAATAGCGGCGTAGCCTACGATACCGAAATGGGCAAGGGCTTTTGCCCCGACTACGGGGATGCCACCTTTATGCGTTACCATAGGGAGGCAGTGCAGAAGCTGGCAGAGTACTGCAACAAGGACTTCTTCGTTTCCTTCGTGGAGCTGGGGAGCCTGGGACACTGGGGCGAGTGGCATTGCCGGGACAATGCGGGCAATCCCATGATGCCGGATGCCAAAATCTGTGAGGACTATGCCACCCTGTATTCCGAAAGCTTTGTCAATGCCAGACTTCTGGCACGGCGAAATTATGAAAGCGTGGTAGCCGGAAACATCGGCTTCTATAACGATATGCTGGGAGATACAAAGGAGACCTCTGACTGGCTGGGAATGCTTGCACATGGCGGCGAGCAGGAGACAAGCGGGGCTTCGCTGAAGCTGAAAAGTCTGGTCAGCTTCGGGAAGACGGAGCCTGTGGGCGGCGAGTTTACCTCCGGCGTGCCCATGGAGGAGATCTTAGGAGACGGGCTCGGACAGACCCTTGCCGATATCTCTGCATCCAAGATGACCTTTATCGGGCCCATGGTACCGGATCTGGCGGATCCCCAGAACGCTTCCGCGGTCAATTCCATGCTCAGGCGCTGCGGGTACCGGCTGTACGTATCAAAGCTGCATACCGCCTACGTCTTTTCCAAGACCAGCATGGATATCGAGGTGACCTTCAAGAATGCCGGAAGCGCAGGGTTCTTTTTTGACTGGCCCGTGACCCTGACCGTTTTTGATAAAAACAAGGAGCAGGTGTTCTGGGAAGGCTTGATGCTCGATCTTCGGGAGCTTGGTTCGTCCGATGAGATCACGGCGACCTCCCGCGTGGAGATCTCCGACCGGATCAAGGATGAATTCTATATCGGCATCTCGATCACCGACTATGAGGGAAAGGATCCCATAAAGCTTGCCATCGATACCGGAAAAGAGCAGGAGTTTATCGGAGATTCGCAGATCATTTATCACTATGTGGGGAAATCAGTCACAAAGTGACGATAAAGCATGTGCATCACGCGTGCGGGATCGTAAGATGGTCAGCGGGGCTGTGAATAGTACTTGTTTTTTTGAAGCTATCCCTGTATAATTATATAGGCCGACTTTTACAGGGGTAAAATGTATTTGGGATATCGGCCAAATGTGAAGAAAGGAAAGGGTTACACTTTATGGAAACATTAGAGGAGATTTTGGCGGTTGGCTATAACGCAGGAGCTTCCGACGTACACTTGACCGTAGGCGTTCCGCCTATCATGCGTCTTCACGGACACTTAAAGAGAATGGATTTTCCTGTTCTTCGTCCCGAGGATACCCTGGAGCTTTGCCTGGACGTTCTGAATCCGATGCAAAGAGAAAAATTCGAGGAAAGAGGGGAGTACGACCTTTCCGTTGCATATCCCGGCATCGGACGTTATCGTTGTAACGTCTATAAGCAGCGTGGTGCTATCGGCCTTGCCCTTCGTACCATTACCGATGAGATCCCGGATCCCGAAAAACTGGGTGTACCGAAATCCATCGTAGATCTTTACACCAGAAAGAGAGGACTGGTTCTGGTAACCGGACCTACCGGTTCCGGTAAATCTACCACACTGGCTTCCATTTTGAATAAGGCAAATGAGCACAGAGATGCCCATATCATTACACTGGAAGAGCCTATCGAGTATGCACACAGACATAAGATGTCCATGGTAAATCAGCGTGAGATCGGACAGGATACCCTTTCCTTCAACAACGGACTGAGAGCTGCCCTCCGTGAGGACCCGGATATCATCCTTGTGGGTGAGATGCGTGACTTTGAGACCATCAGTATCGCGATCACCGCAGCCGAGACCGGACACCTTGTGTTCTCTACCCTGCATACCGTGGATGCGGCTTCTACCGTTGACCGTATCATCGACGTATTCCCGGAGCATCAGCAGCAGCAGATCCGTGTACAGCTTTC
>JAILHW010000111.1 GCA_024695605.1 Lachnospiraceae bacterium
CACTGAATGCCTCCATAGAGGCCGCCAGAGCGGGAGATGCGGGAAGAGGCTTTGCAGTGGTGGCTTCCGAGGTGGGAAGCCTGGCAAACCAGTCCACGGAAGCAACGGAGAATATCCAGAGACTGATCGAGGATGTGACAAGGAACATCGCAGATATCAACACCAAGGCAGACGTGTGTCTTAGGGATATGCAGCAGTGTCTTGCAGGTGTGGAAAGCGCCAACCAGTCCTTTGACAGTATTTATAACAACGTAGAGAAGGCAACAACCGGCATTCAGCAGATTGCCGGCGGCATCGACAGGATCAATGATGTGGCATCCGGCAACGCTGCCACCACGCAGGAGCAGGCAGCCAGTGTGAACGAGATCCTGAGTCTGAGCAACGCCATCGTAGAGGAAAGCACGATGCTGAATACCCAGACGGAGAACATCACCACCGTGTCCGGTGATCTGACCGATTATTCTCACCGGATCATGGAGGACCTTGCGGGATATACGGTGCAGTAAGTTGTGGAATAGCGTTATGCAAAGGAGCAGCGCTTTATAAATATATATAATAACCACATGGATGTGAATGAAAGGAGAACAAAAATGGGAGAAATGAGGCTTAGGCTGACAAAGAAACACAGTAAACTGTTGCAGCGTATCCTTGCATTTACGCTTGCGCTTATCCTGATCTGTCCTGATGCAGGTATGTTGGGAGGTGTAATCGCAAAGGCGGATGAGGTATCTGACAGTATCACACTTACTGTAAATAGAATTGGTGTGGCGGATAAAGATAGCAGAGGAAAAGTTATAAGGGAAGGTGATACTAATTTCACCTCTTGGAATGCGTTGGGAAATGATGAACTATATGTTGGGAATAATGCTAAATCGATCGGAAATGCTACCGAGCAGACATCGGTTTTGTATATGGACAGCAACTCAGTAGTTGAACTGGAATATGATTCCAGTGTACCCTTCGAGACGATTTTTGTAACTGCAGAAAAAAAGACTATCTCCGGTTCAATACGACTTGATAGTTCAAATCCCGATGGTGGGAGTACGATGGGGACTGACGATGCTCTTTATGGAGATAAGTATATCTATTATGAGATGAGGCCGAATACCTTTAACGACAAGAAGGGAAGGCTCATCATTAGTTCTGCAAAATATCCTGGCACGGGAAATGAATATGATGCGTATATTCTTTTCTTACCAACAGATTCTTCCAGCAGCGGATATTCGTTTTTATTAAGAGTAGCGGTTTTGACACCTACTAGTGGTTACAATGTCGGGCAGTCCTCTCCGGAGGTTAGACAGGGACAGTCGCGTTCACTTGGGGTTGAAGCAATTAAAGATCACACTATGGGAACTGATGGATATAATTGGTCTGTTTTAAAAGACGGAACGGATGTATCGACTAATGAAAGTGGATATAACATAACAACAGATGATAATAAACAGACAAATATGTCTGATGCGCTTGGCTCGGTTGCACCATTGACAGCAAATGGACATTCCTCAGCAGAGACCAATAGAGCAACGTTTTCGACCTACGCAGACAGAGAGAAAGTAGGAAATGCGTGGGTTTTAGCAGAGACAACAAGTGGACTTAGTGTAAATGAAGAACGAAACAGTTGCATTGCTTTGAAGCGTAGGAAATTGCAATGTGCAGTAAGATTTTATGTTTCCAAATGGTATCGTGCTAACCAAATTGGATTCATGAAAGGGGGGCAAGAATATAAATTACATCAAATTGGCGAAGATAACACATATACCTCGTTTGTCTGTGAGAATAGAGCAACGTCGGACGATTCTGTTTTGACTTATAATTTTCTGACTACGAATCCGAAAGTGGATTTAGGGAACTTGATTGTCGGTCACACAGGAGTTCCTTCAGTTAGTGATCCTAACAAAGAGCAGGAATCTAATGATGAGTTTCGATATTTCGTAGACGATAAAGCGGTTTCGCTTTCAAATGGAAAGTACGAATATGGATTTGGAACCGCAAAGAGATACAAAGTTACTGTAAAAGGAGAAACCGAAGGTATAGAAAGCAGTTGTTATGTAGTTTCTTCAAAATCCACCAGTAGCTTGAAATTGTATGTCAATGAGTATTCGTCTGGAAACGATGTGGCTACTACGAGTTTAAGATACAACAATGAGGTGTTGTTGTTAGGGGTTGAAGATTCGGGAGCAAATGAGCCGTTGTTTTGGACAATAGATGAAAATGAAGAGTCGGAATATCTGTCCTTTACAGAGGTTACGGATGGATTTGCTGATAACGTAAAGGCATTTCGTGTAAAAGTTATTAAAAACCCGGTAACAAAGAAAACGCTCAAACTTACCTTGAGTACGAATAGATTGGATGAGAATGGTGAGAGAACCAATAATGATGTACTCTCCACAATTTATATGGATATTTATCCTCCGTTAACTGAAGAAATTGGGTTAAAAACCCTATATACACCCGTGCTTCAGGGGTATGAGGATAATACTCAGATTGTAACGCTCGGAAGTGATAATGAGATAGATCTTTACACCGAAGAGACTGCTGAAGTGGCTAATATTCCTGCAAAAGATGGAGAGGAAAACGATCAGATTATTTATGAGGTAACAGATTATCCGCAGTATATCAATAAAGTTGACCAGGCAACAGAGAAGACCAAAACAACTATTACCTGGGTAGCACAGGCAGCGGCCGGTACTGCATCCGTCCTGACCGCACAGGCAAAGAGTTCTTGGGATACATCAACATCTGCTTACAAAGTATCGAAGGGTATTACAATCCATACAAAAGCAAGTACTAAGAGTGTAAAGCTTGCACTCAGATCGAATGAGGCAACTACGCCGTCTGTTGAAAAGAATGGCGAATACTATCTGGATGCAACTGTTACCAGTAACGTAGCTGATTCTGGGTCTGATGAAACACTATACTGGGAGTCTGAAAGCCCCAATAAGGTGGTATTTCTGGATGGTGACGCGGAGGTTTCTTCGTTGAACAATGCGGGTACTTCTGTGAAAATTCGGGTAAAAGATGCACCCGGCACAGGGGAGCCTGATCCCGTTATTCGTGTTTATCCGATGCATATTCATGGCAAAGATAGTAATGCGGTAGAGCATAAATCTGCTAAATCATATGCAATTACCTTAAAGGTTATTAAAGCAGATGATATTGTTGTTGAACCAAATGATTGGACACCGGTAGTAGGTGGAACGCAAAAATTTACTGCTAAAGTATATCAGAATAATGCTTTAGTTAGTAATCCAACTATTAATTGGTCGACAGTGTCCGGTAATTCGGTCATCACAATGGATTATGGAACAAATACTGCAACGGCAAATAAGGTTGGAGATTCAGCTGTATTTGCAAAATTCGGTGAAGCCATTGGAGAGGCAGCAGTTAAGGTTACTTATCCCATCAATGGGAAGGATACAAATGATACGAATATTACACTCAGCGGTGTATATACAAAGACTGATGAACAGACTGCTGACAGTTACGTGTATCTTCCTAATGGAGCAAAGCAGGATATTACACCCGTGATCACCTCCAAAAACTTCATTGATGCGAGGGCAGATGAAGAAGGTAACTACACTTTAGTAGAGGGAGAAGATTATGAGGTAACAGATTCTTTTACTGAAGGTAAAGGTGTCGGTACTTACAGCTTCAGCTTCGGAACGGGAGCAAATGGATATTATATCGATGCTGGGAAGACTTATCCGAAGAGAGTTGTAAACTATAGAATCTGGCAAAAGAATCTGAACAGCGAAGGTATCAGTGTTAAGGAAAATGGGAAACTGACCTATAACGGGAAGACGCAGGAGCCGGATCTGACCATTACTTATACAAAGGGCGATTTGGTTCAGGAATTGGTGAAGGGAACCGATTATACGACAGCCGGTGCACAGACTGCAGCAGGTAATGGGTATGCTCTTACCATCACAGGAAAAGGCAATTTTGCAGGTTCTATCACTTATACCTATAATATTTTGCAATATAACATCAAGGAAAACTTCGGTGAAGATGTTATGTTCAGAAAGGGCAATGCAACTACAGGAGAGCTTGTCTCCCAAAACAGTATTACGGATCTGACCTATCTTGCAAGTCAGCAGGAGCCCACAGTTTATGTATCAGCCAAGCTGATAAAGGATGTTGAGACGTGGACGCCTTTGAACAACAAGAATACCAATGACCTGGATCTGGAGTATAGTGATAACGAAGATGTAGGAACCGCTACGATCACGATAAACGGTAAGGGCAACTATACCGGGCAGATCACTACCACCTTCCAGATCGTACCGAAGGATATTTCATCAACTGCAAATAATGGTAGTGTAGCAATCGCTACCATTGCAAACCAGACCTTTACAGGATTTGAGATCAATCCCGAATTGACGGTTTCTTATGCTGTTAAAAATGTTACGACCAAGCCTTTGGTAGAGGGTGTGGATTATGAGGTTGTTTATGATAATAATATTGTTTGCAACACAAAGAATACTCCGGCACCGACTGTTACTATAAGCGGTAAAGGGAATTATACTGGAACCAAGAGTGCGACATTTACGATCGTTCCGGCGGATATGTCTAATGCGGCTTTGGTTGTGATCGATGATATTCCGGATCAAAAGGATTGTGCGACAGAGCTGACACCTCCGATCAATGTTAATATGGGTGGGTATCACCTCGTTGAAGGCAGAGATTACACAGTTTATTATGGCAATGGTGTGGATAATACCTATAACATGAATCCGGGCAAAAATAAAGGTGTTGTTACAATTGTTCCGGTTGCAAATAGCAACTTTACAGCCAGTGGATCTCCTGCATTAACTGTTAGAACTAAGTTGAAGGGACAGGAGAAGTTCTTTAACATCATTGATGGAGCACAGGGTGCCACCAAGGCAGCAAGTATTGAGATCGAGGGAGATACGGGACTGATCAATGATAAGATCTATGTCAATACTTCCGGATCAGTGCAGAATGCATCCCTGACATTTACCATTCGGTCTCTTGATGCAGAAGGAAATGCCTCCAATGATCCGATCTATGCAGTAAGAGAAGACAGTGAGAAGAGTTATTATAACCTGACGGTAAAGAATACTTCCAGCGGAGGAAATGCGAATGAAGCCGAGATTACCATCATCGGTGCCAAAGCAGGAAATTCCAGAGTGAAGCTGCAGACCTTGCAGGGACTTTCAAGGTATGTGGAAGTGATTGTAAGGGAACCTGCCAAAACAGTTTCCATCAAGCAGGGAAGTACCGTTGTCAGTGGCGGTGGTCAGACTGGACTGCTGGATTTCCACGAATATGAGCTGACGGCAGCATTCAATACGACAACTGCTACAGATTCAGTAGAATGGGCTTTTGATGAGCAGTTTGCAACAGTAAGCGATAATGGCATCTGTTCTAGTGAAAAAGCTACTTTAATTCCGATGACAGAGGATGGAAAGAAGGTTAAGCTCACGACTCTGGGAACCGGACGTATCTATATATATGTCAGAACCAAACCGTCTGAAGTAAGTGACGGTGGTGTGAATGCCACTGCAGTCTTTAACATCAGTGACAGTAATCTGGCAACAGATGTCTATATCAAACAGGCTAAGGGAACAGATCCGATCACAAAGGAAAGGATCAAGCTGAACGGAACATTGGATGTTACAGGTGTTGCTACCGGACAGGGCGGATCAACTGTAACAGAGGAACTCTATTGGAAATCCTCCGACGATTCTATTGTCAGCATTGGTACCGGAACCACAACGGTAAGACTGACTGCTAAAAAGACAGGAAAGGCTACGATTACCTATGGCAGTATGCGAACAGATGATGACGGAAATCCGTTAGGACTTGCCAGCCTTGAGGTTGAGGTTTATGTAGATCCTACTTCGGTAACGCTTGATAAGTCCCAGATGGTTGTCATTTATGGAAAGGAAGCCAGTCTGACGGCAAGTGTTGATGAAGGTGCATCCGATGAATTTGTATGGACCAGCAGCGATCCGGAAGCAGTTTCCATTACTGTGGATGATCATGATCCGGCTAACAGCCAGACGGTGAAACTGACGGGCAAAAAGCCGAATGCAGAGGCAACGATTACCGTAAGCCTTAAGAATTATCCTAAGATTCCGGCAAAGACTTGTAAAGTGACCGTCACCCACAGCAAAGCCACCGCAGTTTCCATCGAGGCAACCGGTGATACCGTGATCGATGTGGTTGACGGAAAGAAGACCATCACTGCACATGTTGGTGACGTGATCAACCTGAAGGGCACGGCTACCAACGGAACACAGGAGATTACAGAGAGGATTTACTGGGGCATCGGATATGGTGATGTTCTGACCTTCAATGATGGTTACAATGACAGTATGCCTGAGATTTCCTTAACGGCGTCCAAGGCAGGTAATGTAGTTGTCGCCTATGGCGGTGAGAAGAGAGCGGAAGTTATCGTTTATGTCATTGAGGATCTGAAGGGTATCAGCTTTGACCAGTCTGCACTTGAGATTATAGAAGGAACCTCCAAGACCCTGACAGCTTCCTGCGATGGAAGCCAGAAGGGCAAGGCAAAAGGGTCTCTTAACTGGGAGTATGACAAGTCACTTCTGAAGATCGAGGGAATCGCTGACGGTCAGGTACAGACCAATGAAGTAACCGTCACAGCATTAAAGAATGATACCACAGATATCAAGACAACGATTAAGATTACTTCCGTAGAGGATCCGACTAAGACGGCTGTATGTAATGTGACAATCCCGGCTAAGAAGCAGGAGAGCACGAATCCTTCCGGCAACGATCAGCAGGGTGGCACACAGACGAATCCTTCCGGAGGTGACAATCCGTCAAATCCCTCCGGCAGCGGCGATCAGCAGGGCACAGTCCAGAATCCCGACCAGAAGCCGGCGGATGGACAGCAGCAAAAGCCCGAAGAGGTGACTGCACCGAAGACCGGAGAGTCCAGAGATGTGGATGGCCTGACCTATAAGGCAACCGGAAGCGATACGGTAGCATTTGTGGCACCGGCAGAAGGAAGCACGACATCCAAAGTGAAGATCCCCGCAACCATTACCATCGGCGGTCAGACTTACAAGGTAACGGAAGTAAAGGATGGCGCTTTCGAAGGAAGGACCGATATCAAGAGCATTACTATCGGAGCCAATGTAGAAAAGATCGGCAACAACGCCTTCAAGGGCTGCACCGAGCTGACAAAGGTGGTGATTCCGAAGAAGGTTAAGAGCATCGGCAAGAATGCATTCGCAGGCTGCAAGAAGCTTAAGACCGTTCAGATCAAGACCTTGAGCCTCAAGAAGATCGCCAAGGGTGCATTCAAGACCATCAAGAAGGGCGCTACGATCAAGGTTCCGAAGTCCAAGAAAGCCGCTTACAAGAAGCTGCTGAAGAAGTCCGGACTTCCCAAGGGCGTAAGGATCAAATAAGAGCAATCGTTTTACGGAAAACAGTAAAATACAAAAAACAGCAAAAAATCAGAGAAATCCCCTTGCAAAAGGGGATTTCTTTGTGTTATGATTACAAGGCTGTGTGGGCATTTGCCCGCTAAGCATGGTTACTTATATTACGCACGTGTGCGGATGGTTTTGCCGGTGTCACAAAAACGTGATGGCGAAAGAAGGAAGCATACGGAAGACTAACAAAAACGGAGGATAAAAAAATGAGCGTAATTTCCATGAAACAGTTACTTGAAGCAGGTGTACATTTCGGACACCAGACCAGACGCTGGAACCCTAAGATGGCGCCTTACATCTACACCGAGCGTAACGGGATCCACATCATCGATCTGCAGACTTCTGTCGGCAAGGTAGATGAGGCTTATCAGGCAGTATCCGAGATCGTATCCCAGGGAGGAACCATTCTTTTCGTTGGTACCAAGAAGCAGGCACAGGATGCCGTTAAGGTTGAGGCAGAGCGCTGCGGTATGTACTATGTAAATGAGAGATGGCTCGGTGGTATGCTTACCAACTTCAAGACCATCCAGTCCAGAATCGGAAGACTGAAACAGATCGAGACCATGTCCACCGACGGCACCTTTGAAGTACTTCCCAAGAAGGAGGTTGCAAAGCTGCAGAAGGAGTGGGATAAGCTCGAGAAGAACCTTGGCGGTATCAAGGATATGAAGCACATTCCCGATGCGATCTTTGTAGTAGATCCCAAGAAGGAGCACATCTGCATTCAGGAAGCACAGGCACTTGGTATCACCCTGATCGGTATCTGCGATACCAACTGCGATCCCGAGGAGCTTGATTTCGTGATCCCCGGTAATGATGATGCAATCCGTGCGGTAAAACTCATCGTTTCCAAGATGGCTGACGCAGTCATCGAGGCAAACCAGGGTGCATCCGATGTAGCAGCTGAGGAAGCAGCAGAATCCGCAGCAGCAGATGCAGAGCTTGACGCAGAAGAGGCATAAAGACAGGATAAAACGACCTTAAAGGAGGATACAAAATGGCTATTACAGCTTCAATGGTAAAAGAGTTAAGAGAAATGACCGGCGCTGGTATGATGGACTGCAAGAAGGCCCTTACCGAGACCGAAGGCGATATGGATGCTGCTGTAGAATTCTTGAGAAAGAAAGGTCTTGCCAAGGCAGAGAAGAAGGCCGGCAGGATCGCAGCAGAAGGTGTGGTTATGACCTATGTGGCAGAGGATGCCAAGTCAGCAGCCATCATCGAAGTAAACTCCGAGACCGACTTTGTTGCAAAGAACGAGGTATTTACCGACTACGTAGCAGCGCTTGCAAAGCAGGTCAATGACAATGACTATGCTGATGTTGCAGCTTTCAATGCAGCAACTTCTTCCATCGATCCTTCCGCTACCGTTGAGGATCATCACAAGGCAATGGTTGCCAAGATCGGTGAGAACCTTACCATCAGACGTTTTGAGAAGGTGACCGGTGATGTGGTTGTTTCCTACATCCATATGGGCGGCAAGATCGGTGTTCTGGTCAATGCTGAGTGCGACAACGCCAATGACAATGTAAAAGAGGCTATGAAGAACGTAGCAATGCAGATCGCAGCTATGAATCCCCAGTATGTAAAGAGAGAGGATATCTCCGCTGACAGCCTGGCAAAAGAGAAAGAGATCATCACCGACAGCTCCCTGAACGATCCTGCTTCCCTTCCGAAGCCGGTTCTGAACAAGCTGATCCAGGAAGCGATCGACACCAATAAGTGGAGCGATGAGGACAAGGCAATCTACGAGGAGAAGAAGAGCAATATGAACTTCCTCTTCAACTTCCTTTCCGCAGAGGCTACCCAGGCACTTCGCGATCTGGCTATGAGCCACAAGGATGAGTTCCTTGGCGACAAGATCTTTACCGGTCTTGTTGAGGGACGTTTCTCCAAGCATCTGAAAGAGATCTGCCTGCTTGATCAGGTTTATGTTCGCGCTGAGGACAAAGAGACCGTTAAGCAGTATGTGGAGAAGGTAGCAAAAGAGAACGGCGTAAGCTTCACTCTGAAGAGCTTTGTCAGATTCGAGACCGGCGAAGGCCTTGAGAAGAAGAATGAGGACTTTGCAGCAGAAGTGGCGGCTCAATTAGGTTAATAAAGAATACGATTCACAGTAAAATGGATCGGTAGACAGTTTTGACGTGCTTGCACGTAAGAAACTGGCTACTGGTCCATTTTTTTTCTGCGAAGCAGGAACCCTGTTAGTTATATTGAGCCCCACCCCCCGAATGTGCTATTATTGATGTGAGCATGATTGCAACCGATTTAATGTTTCATGGGTATTATGATCAGAAAGAGGATCTGTTCAAAGAAAACTTATTATCCCCGGGAGGAATACCATGTTACCTTATGAGAAGATAAAAGAGAAAAAAGCCATGGGCGGCACAGAACTTCGAGATGTCAACGCCCTGACGGAAGGCCTTACAGAGATCGCCAATGATGGGGATCTGCCCTTTGCGAAAAACTGAAAGAGTATGTAGAGGCCATCGATTATATCAAGATGAGATCCAACCAGACCAAAAACCCCAGAGTGGTTGAAAAGGTCAAAAAATCCCTTGAAGTCATGAAGGATTTCAAGGAGTTTTTGGAGTCCGGGGAAAAAGATACGGTCTATCAACAGATTTTGGATGCAGGAAAGAAACTGAACTGCCTGACGGAAGATGAACTGGACAATGGTCTTACCCGCATCTCAAGCTTTTTGGGGCTGGACATTGATCTTCTTGCCATTGAAAAGATACAGAAAGAGTTCGATGAGAAAAAAGCAGAGCTCATCGATCCGAATCCCGATGCGCCGGTCACCGAAGCAAAGCATTTTGATCTGAAGGTCAAGATCGGAAATACCTTTGCAAATGAAAAACAGCCGGCCCATAAAAGTGTTACAAACCTTTTGGATGTGATGAAGGACGCTGAGTTCTCCCTTTCCAATCAGGTGGAAAAGATCGAAAAGCAGGAGCGGCTGAATCCGAAATTCTATTCCGACGCACAGAAGGAAAAGAATGAGGAGATCAAGCAGCTTTATAAGGATGTCAAAAAATACAAAAGGAAAGGATAAACTATGAAGGAAGAACAGGAAATCAAAGTAAATCAGCCGGTTGCAGAGGATCTGTCGGATCTGTATCATTACCAGGGAAGCATGTCTCCGGAACGGTATCAGGCCATTAGGAAGGATCTGAATATGGCAGAGCCGATCCAGCCGGATCCGAGGATGAAAGAGCATTATAAGAGACTGAATCCCACGGGAAGAAGTGAAGTCTTCGGAAATGCCGGTTTTCATAATGACAGAACGTCGACTCAGGCCAATATCTTTAAGTTTTACCTGATGGCAAAGCACGATATGGATTTTGATCAGGCCAGTGGGGTGCTCCCCGGTCATGAGAACTATGATAAGTTGATGACGGAATTCATGAAATTTGTCGGGGATCATCCGGTAAGAGGAGAGGGTCTCAAGGATGAGAAGCGTAAGGAAAATTCCGTGGAATGGGCCAAAGTTTTTATGGACTGTGCGGAAAAGATGAAGAGCTACAAGATTCCGGACATTGATTATTCCGATCCTAAGCAGGTGAGTTCCAAGAATAAACAGTTCAGAGATCTGAAATCCGCTGCCATTGATTTCGGTCAGGAATTCAATGATATGCTGATGAAGAACGGCGATGCGGTAGAGATTAAGACAAAGCTTGGAGAGGATTATATCAAGGCCCAGACCACGGTATGGGTGAGATCCCAGAAATTTGTGGGCGGTTTTGAAAGAGCCTACGATTACGGAGATCTGAAGCCAACGGTCACCGCGGGGGGGCTGCCCATGTATGCATCATTGATAGCTACCCACAGGGCGGATTTTGCGAAGACGGGAAATGAGTTTCGTGGCAAAACCTTTGGGGAATGCTTTAAGCTGGATATGACGCCCACAGAGCTGGCCTACGATACGCTGTACGGTGTTTGGGAGTCGGAGATCCAAACGGATAGGGAGACCTATTCCTTTCAGTCCGCTCTGGATTACTGCCGGGGAACCAACAAGGATTTTGAGAATAAACTGCGGGGCAGCCAAAAGCTGTGGAATGAGTCCAGATACGATTTTAACGCCGCCCAGTACGACAAAGTGATCCAATTCGGGAAGCAGGTGGATATTGCAAAGAAAGAAAGCGGAGATCTGATGCAGGAGATCTTCGGCACCGGTAAGACCGGAGAAGAGATCGCAGCGCTGATGGACACGGAAAAGGGTACGAAGATCCTTGCCGAGGTCGATCAGTGCTTCCATAAGATGGAACTGGACAATCAGAACGCTTTTTACAAAAGCATCAATACCACCACCACAGAGTTGGTTAAGGTGGGGGGCAAGACGGCACAGGAGCTCTGGGGAGAAAAATATGCGAAGGTAACAGATCCCGCCAAGAAGGAAATGCTGCTGCGTGCGGAGGTGGTAAATGCCGCGATCTACGGAGACCAGCCTGTTACCGTGGATGTGCACGTGTACAGCCCCAAGCTTTCAGTCAGGAAAAATGAACCGGTTGCCGTCCGCGATACTCCGGAAAACCTGGCCAGACAAAAGGCGTTTTATGAGGAGCTGGAGGCCCTGCATAAGGAGCTGAAGGAGGCCAAGCAAAGGCTCATCGACACCCAGGATGATCCGGAGGCCAATTTTACCAGGGGCGCAGAGGCGGAAGGAAGCGAATACTACAGGAATATGACCGCTGCCCTCCAAAAGTGTATCGACCTGACGGATAAGACCAAAAGAAGCAACAATATGGAGGATCTTCGCCAGGGGCTGGAGGAATACAAAAAAGCTTCCGCAGCCTATGTGAAAGAGCGGGATGACATGTTCCACGCATGGCGGGGCTATGGCAGAGACAGACTGAAAGAAGCCAAGGATGCCGTAAAGTCTGTGCCGGATAAGTTAAAGCAGCTTGACGAGCTTTCCAAGGGATTGATCGTGAGCATTCCGCCCAATTGCCGCAAGACAGGGATGTTCCGCATCAATGAGTGCAGGGATACCCTTGAGCTTTTGTGCAAACGCTCCGGTCTTGTCAACGGATCGGCGGATATCACCCCTGAGCAGACCCTGGCAGCAAAGGAGAAGGTCCAAAATACCATTCAGCTGCGGGCAAAGCTGCAAAACAAGATCACGAGAATGTCCCAGGATGCGGTGACCACCTTTGAAAAACTGGATTATTCCATCGCCGGCGATACCATAACCCAGAAGGCACGGGATTACTATAAAGCCATTTATTCGGACCAGATCAAAAAGGCGGGACCAAAGCAGCTGCAGGAGTTGTCCCAAACCATGAACACCAAGGCGTTTAATCAGAAGTTCCATCAGGATGCGGACAAGCTTGCAGGCGATCCCCTGTTCCAAAGATGTGTAAAGGAGCAGCCGAAGAACTTTATTGCCGCCTACTATGCCAATGTAAAGCATGCCGAACAGAAGGCGCAGCAAAAAGAGCAGCAAAAAGAGCAGAAAAAAGTGCAGCAGGACCCCAAAAAGACGGAGGAGCTTCAGAAGCAGATAATTGAGAAATACAATCAAAAGGTTGAAAAGGCCGGGGAGGTTGTAGAACTCCAGAAGTCAGATCACTATAAGGCAAGAGCAGTGGTGAAGGCGGCGGCGCTTTTGTATGCGGATACTCTGGTAAAAAAGGGGCAGCTGGAACCGGGGCGGCCGGCCTATGACCATGCCGAAAAGTCCTTAAATGATCCGGTTTTTGCCAGAGCCATGTATCAGGAGGACGGAAAAAATCTGCTCTCCGGTAAGGAGATCAAGGCGCTGGTAACGGGACCCGATGCCCAGAAGAATCTGAAGGCAGCCATGGATCATGCCAAGGTTCAGATCGCCAAGGAGAAGGAGATAGAGGCCAGAGACTTAAAAGCATCCATAAATAATGATCACAACAAGACGACGGAAGAGCTTTCCAGTGAGATCCAAAATGACCATGAAAAAAAATTCGGCAGTCACCGGAAGCAACAGGGAAAGGGAATGGGAACCGGAGGCAGGTAACGGTCTCTGTGAACATTTTATGATACCGGACGTTATTTGTGGAAATACAGTTTGATCTGTGCTATACTACACTAGATATTGTGTTCCCTTTCGTGATGCAAAAAGGATAGTTTAGTATGGCGCAGACATTCTCCGAGGTATTTCCCGGGATCGGGTTGAATCAGGAACTGCAGCTGATGATGAGCGCGGTTACAGTGGATAAGCTGGTTATGACAGAATCGCATAGCCTTCTTAAAGTTTACATAACTTGCGATTCCCTCATCGAAAAGCGGGTGATCACCCAGGTGGAGAAGGAACTGGCCCGCCAGCTGTCGGCAATGAGCGGGGGTGGAATGAAAGAGACGAAGGTGCGTTTTTTCGAGACCTATCATCTTTCCTCCCAATATGACCTGAAGACCCTGTTTGACAGATATCTGGAAAGCATCCTGTATGAGCTGAAGACCTACAGCCCCGTGATGCACGTGATGCTGAAAAATGCTACTTTGACCTTCCCGGCCCCGGGAGAGGTAACGGTGGATATTGAGGAGTCGGCATTGTACCGCCAGAAGGAGGCGGAGCTTCTTAGGATCCTGGAAAAGATCGTATGCATCCGCTGCGGTATACAGGCGGAGTTTACGGTGATCTATCATGAAAGGGAAACAGAACGGGAGAGCGCTGCGGAAAAGGAAGCCGTGATCCGCAGAAAGGTGGCGCTGATCTGCGCCAATGCGGATTCCGAGCACGGCGGAGATGCCGATGTGGAGGGCGCCTTAGTTCCCTGGGAAGAAGAGGGAAGCGGCGCAGAGTCAGGCGCTTTATCTGCAGAAAAACCGGAGGGGGCAAAGCCCGCCTCGGATCCCGGTAATATCGCCAAAGCAAAGGAGACTGCAGCTCCGAAAACAAGCAAGACCAAGAGCGGCGGCAGCGGCTTTTCCGGAAGCTACGGCGGCGGCAGCTTCGGGAAAAAAGGTACCCAGAGACGCAGTTTTCAAAAGCGGGGCTTTCGTAACCCCGACGATCCCGACTACATTATGGGACACAACACCGACGGCGCGGTGGAACTCATCGAGCATCTGTCGGAAGGTGGGATCCAGTCGGTGGTTGTCAGAGGGCAGATCTGGGGCGTGAATGAGGATCTGAAGATCGGCGATTCCAAAACGCTGGTTTCTTTCTATATCACAGACTTTACGGATTCCGTAAAGGTGAAGATCTTTTGTCCCAATGAGGAATTACAACAGCTTATGAAGGACTTAAAGCCCGATGGCTTTTTCTATGTAGCCGGTCGGGCGGATTATGATGCCTTCGACCATGAGGTGAC
>JAILHW010000123.1 GCA_024695605.1 Lachnospiraceae bacterium
ATGCGGCTTTCTGTCAGCCAATGCGCTGCAGAATCTGCAAAATATCAGGACGGTGCTGGATGCCTGTGGTGAGGATGTTTTGGATCTGACCAATGCGGTGGGCTATGAGGTGATCTTTGATAAGGCACTTGTGATGCCCTATACCTCCGCTTATAATATCTCCAATAACCGGATGCAGAAGGAAGCTGTTATGCGCCTGGAGGAGAAAAAGCCTGCATGCATTCTGATCGCGCCGGGCATCACCTTTGATGAGGCGCCGCTGTCCCTTCGCTGCATCTTTCTCTATCAAAAGATCCTGCAGATGGGATATCGGCCGTTCCGATACGAGAACGTGATCTATATGCTGCGGGCAGATCTGGAAAATCCCGTGCCAGGATCACAGGACGGACAGGAGGCCTTTGCACAGGCCATGCACAAAACGGATCTTGGCTATTTGCCGGCGATCTGGGGAAGCAGTATGGCTGAGCCGGGGATCGCAGATGTGCTTTCCCGTCAGGACATTTCCTGCCGGATAGAGCAGGCGGATACAGGCGTCAGGATCCTGTTTGACAGTCCGATCAGCCACGAGGCCTTTGATATGCTGCGCCTGAATCTGGAGAACAAGGGAGCCGGAGAAGCGGTTTTGGAGCAGGCAGTGGAGGATGGAGCTTCGGCAGAGGAAGAAACAGAGCTGACCATGACGATCCTGACAGAAAAGGACGGCGAACCGGCAGCAGGAGAGGGATCGGAGGATCCCGAAACGGAGGAAAACGAGGGCGTAAGATGGAAGTGGAAGCTTTCGGAGCAGATGCTTTTGCCACTGTCCGCCAGTCCCCGGTTTTCAAATGAGAGCAGGATCCGCGGCTTTGAGATCAAGGGCGATTTTGCGCTTGGATCCGCGGAGTTTTACAGACTGGAAATGAATATACAGTAAAGGAAAATACTATGATCCGTATTATTTTGAGTAAACTGGGAGTGTATAAGAAGGCATCGATCCTGACACCGCTTTCGATGATCCTGGAGGTTGCCATGGAAATGGTGATCCCGCTGATGATGGCCTCCATCATAGACAAAGGCGTTAATATGGGCGATATTTCCCATATCTACAAGATGGGAGCACTGATGGTGGTGGCAGCGGGCATCGGTCTTCTGGGCGGCCTTTTGGGCGGCAGGTACGGAGCAGAGGCCAGTGCGGGCCTTGCGAGGAACCTGCGCAAGAGCATGTATGAAAAGATTCAGACCTTTTCCTTTTCCAACATCGACAAGTTCTCCACCCCCGGACTGATCACCCGTATGACAACGGATGTGACCAATATCCAGAATGCCTACCAGATGATCCTTCGGATGTGCGTTCGGGCACTGATCTCTTTGATCGTGGCCATGTGCATGTCGGTTTACATAAGTCCGAGAATCTCCCTGATCTTTTTCGGGGCGGTGCTCTTTTTGGCCACAGTCTTTTCCTTTATGATCCGTTTGGCACACAAATACTTTACGGCGGTCTTTTCCAAGTACGACGATCTGAATGAGAGCGTGCAGGAAAACATCTCCGCCATTCGTGTGGTCAAGGCCTTTGTACGTGAGGATTATGAGCGGGAACGATTCGCAAAGGCCAATCAGAACATCTACAATATGCTGGTAAAGGCAGAGAATGTAGTGGTTTCCAATATGCCCATCATGATGATGACGATCTATACCTGCATCCTTCTGATCTCCTGGAACGGGGCACATATGATCGTGGCAGGGGATCTGACAACGGGAGGACTGATGAGTCTGTTTTCCTATTGCATGAACATACTCTTTTCCCTGATGATGCTTTCGGTCAGCTTTGTGATGATCACCATGTCCAGTGCTTCCGCAAAGCGTATTTCCGAGGTGCTGCTCGAGGAAACGGACCTGAAGAACCCGAAGGATCCCGTGATGCAGGTGGCAGACGGCAGCATCGTATTTGACAAGGTCGCTTTCCGGTATCAAAAGAGCAGCGAAAAACCGGTGCTGGAGAATATCAGTCTTTCCATCCGATCGGGCGAGACCATCGGCATCATTGGTGCAACCGGATCCTCCAAAACCTCTCTGACGAACCTGATCAGCAGGATCTATGATGTGAGCGAGGGCTCCGTTAAGGTAGGCGGTGTGGATGTCAGAGCGTATGATCTGGAGGTGCTTCGAAACGCCGTGGCGGTGGTGCTGCAAAAGAATGTACTCTTTTCCGGAACGATCCTGGATAACCTGCGGTGGGGAAAGGAGGATGCAACCCTTGAGGAGTGTCAGAGGGTCTGCAGACTTGCCCAGGCAGATGAGTTTATCGAAGCCTTCCCGAAGGGCTATGAGACCTATATTGAGCAGGGAGGCAGCAATGTATCCGGCGGACAGAAACAGCGCCTTTGCATCGCCAGAGCACTTCTGAAGGAGCCGAAGGTGCTGATCCTGGATGATTCCACCTCGGCGGTGGATACCGCAACGGATGCAAGGATCCGCAAGGCCTTCCGGGAGAGCCTTCCCGATACCACCAAGCTGATCATCGCGCAGAGGATCTCCTCCGTACAGGATGCGGACCGGATCCTGGTTTTGGAAAACGGCCAGATCAGCGGCTTTGACAGCCATGAAAACCTGTTACAGAGCAATGAGATTTACCGCGATATCTACCAGTCCCAGACAGGGAATGGGGGGGACTTTGATGAGTGAGGGTCGTAATGCAACGTGCACAGCAAGCTCGCTTGCATGGGCACGATTGCATTAACGACCCGTAACTCGTCAAATTAAAATTATTTTTTTAGGAGAAATACTATGGCAGAACAGAGAAGTGCCCCGAAGGTGATAAAAGGACCCGGGGGAAGAAGAAATATGCCGCCGGGCATGAAGCCGTCGGTGAAAAATCCCGGAAAGGTGATGAAGCGGCTGTTTTCCTATGTGGCAAAGGACTATGGCGTGGTCTTTGTGATCGTGCTGGCCTGTATCGTGATCAGCGTACTTGCCAATGCCCAGGGAACCATGTTTATGCAGACCCTGATCGATCAGTATATCACACCCATGATCGGGCAGAGCAATCCTGATTTTATGCCGCTTTTGAAGGCAATGTCCCGGGTGGTGATCTTTTACATCATCGGTGTAACTGCGGCCTTTACCCAGAACAGGATCATGGTCAAGGTCACCCAGGGAACCATGAAGAACCTGCGAAAAGAGCTGTTTGATCATATGGAGACCCTTCCGATCAAGTACTTTGACACCCATGCGCACGGCGATATTATGTCGATCTACACCAACGATATCGATACGCTCAGGCAGGTGATCTCCCAAAGTATCCCGCAGCTGTTCAACAGTGCTATCACCATCGTAACGGTTCTGGTATGTATGCTCCGGCTTTCGGTAGCCTTGACGGTGGTCACGCTTTTGATGGTGGTGCTGATGCTCTTTGTCACCAAGACCGTGGCCGGCAGATCCGGCAGTCATTTCATGCAGCAGCAAAAGGACATCGGTGCGGTAAACGGCTACATCGAGGAGATGCTGACAGGACAGAAGGTGGTCAAGGTCTTCTGTCATGAGGAAAAGGCCATTGAGGACTTTAACCGGTTAAACGACCAGCTCTTTGACAGCGCAAACCAGGCCAACAAATACGCCAATATGCTCGGCCCCATCAATGCACAGCTGGGAAATATGAGCTATGTGGTCTGTGTTCTGGTAGGAGCCGTACTGGCCCTGTCCGGACGCTTTGATCTGACGCTGGGAACGCTGGCAAGCTTTCTGACCTTTAACAAGAGCTTTAACATGCCCATCAACCAGATCAGTATGCAGCTCAATTCCATTGTAATGGCGCTGGCAGGTGCGGACCGCGTATTCAGACTACTGGATGAAAAGCCGGAGGAGGATGAGGGATATGTAATGCTGGTTACGGCAGAGGAAAAGGACGGAAAGCTGGTGGAATCCGAAAAGAAGCACACCGGTCTCTGGGCATGGAAGCATGTTCACCAGGCTGACGGCAGCGTGGACTATAAGCCGCTGATGGGCGATCTGGTGATGGAAAATGTGGATTTCGGATATACTGAAGATAAGACGGTCCTGTATGATATCAACCTGTATGCCAAGCCGGGACAGAAGATCGCCTTTGTTGGCTCCACGGGAGCCGGGAAGACCACCATTACGAATCTGATCAACCGGTTTTATGATATTCAGGATGGAAAGATCCGCTATGACGGCATCAACATCGGGAAGATCAAAAAACAGGATCTTCGCAGGTCTTTGGGAATGGTGCTGCAGGATACGCATCTGTTTACGGCAACGGTACGGGAGAATATCCGCTACGGAAATCTTTCGGCAACGGATGAAGAGGTGGAGGCAGCGGCCAGACTGGCCAATGCCGATGTGTTTATCAGACAGCTGCCGCAGGGGTATGATACGCTGCTTACCGGCGACGGAGCAAACCTGTCCCAGGGGCAGAGGCAGCTTCTGTCTATTGCCAGAGCGGCCATAGCGGATCCGCCGGCGCTGATCCTGGATGAAGCGACCTCCTCCATCGATACCAGAACCGAGCGGCTGGTGCAGGACGGTATGGACAAGCTGATGAAGGGCAGGACCACCTTTGTGATCGCCCACAGGCTCTCCACCGTCAGAAACAGTGACTGCATCGTGGTACTGGAAAAGGGCCGGATCATCGAGAAGGGAACGCATGAGGAACTGCTGGAACAAAAAGGAAGATACTATCAGTTATATACAGGAAAAGCGGGCTGATGCCCGCTTTTCTTTTTTGTTTGTATGCGTTTGGTTTATGATTTCTCACATCATTGGTTGTCGATCTGCTGCTGTGCTGCCTGAGCTGCTGCCTGCTGCTCCTGCATCGCCCGGATCGCCTCCTGTTGTGCCTGAGCCGCTGCCTCGGCTGCTGCCTGCTGCGCTGCTATGGCTGCCGCCTGCGCCTGCTGAGCCTGCAGGGCCTGAGCCTGTGCAATGGCCTGCATATTGGCCGGATCGGATAAGTATTCCGCCGTATGCGGACAATATCTCGTATGAACGCTTCCGTCGTCACCCGGTGTCTGCAGGATCACGCCCTCTGTCTGGTAAGGACAGGTGGAGCAGGCTGCAAGTCCGGTAGCCGAACATACCATGCCGGCAAAGTGTACGTTACAGGTCTCTGTGGGGACGGTGCCCTTGGCAAAGTACTCCGTTGTGGTAGAGCCGCTGCAGATCCCGGAGATCGGCAGCTTTCCGGATTTGGAGCATACCGTGGCGGTCACGATATCGCTGGGAACGTCAAAGCCCTTGGGCTCTTTTCCTTCGTTGAGCTTTTCCATTACGGCACGCCACATGGTCTTGGAAAGGTTCTTTTCAGCCGTATCCGTCATCTTGATGTTATTATCATATCCGGTCCAGCAGGTTGCACAGTAGTAAGGGGTGTAGCCTGCAAACCAGACATCCTTGTAATCAGAGGTGGTTCCGGTCTTTCCGGCAATGGCGATCTCGTCGCTGAACTTCACGCTGGTAGCCGTTCCCTTGGTCACGACATCCGTCATGGCATCGGTTAACAGAAAGGCGGTAGAATCCTTCAGTACCTGCCTCGAGGGCGGTACGGTGCGGTCGATGAGTACGTTGCCGTCATGATCGAGGATCTTGGTAAAGAGGGTGGGTTCGTAGTATTTTCCGCCGTTGGCGATGCAGGCATATGCCGCATTCAGCTCGATGTTTTTGACACCGTCCGTGATACCGCCAAGAGCGAGTGCCTGGTTGATATCGGAAAGGATCATGGTACCGTTGGCGGTATTGACTTCCTTACGTTCTACCAGAGTCGTAAAGCCGAGCTTTTTCAGATAATCAAAGCCAAGCTGCGGCGTGATCTGTGTCAGCGTTTTAACGGCCACGATGTTCAGGGACTGCTCAATACCGTAGCGAAGAGAGCAGATGCCCTTGTAGCTTTCTCCGTACCAGTTTCTGACCGGTGTGCCGTTGGCATATTCATACGGCGCATCATCCTGTACCGAAGCCAGGGTCAGTCCTGCGGCATCCAGCGCCGGGGCATAGGTGGAAACCACCTTGAAGGTGGAACCGGGTTGGCGCTTGGTATTGGTGGCACGGTTTAAGGTACGGCTTGCAGACTTGGTACCGCGTCCGCCGACCATGGCGAGCACGTAGCCTGTATGCTGGTCCTCCACTGTAATGGAAACCTGCGGCTGCGGGGTCATCAGCACCTTCTCCGCATAGACGCTGTCACCGGGCTTTAGGATCTCCTGCTTGTAGGCCTCCAGATCCTCATAAGCGCCGTCCTGGGAGGAGTAGAGCAGGTTGTAGGAGGGCTTCTGGTTGATCATAAACTGCTTGAAGGCTTCGGTAGAATAGTTGACATACTCATCCGATGAGGTCTTTACCGTCAGCTGATAATCCAAAAGCCACTGCGTGTTGGCCGGATAGTTGCTCTCGTCATTGTAAATCGAATCGCAGATCGCCTGGATATCGGGATCCTGGGTGGTAAAGATCTGCAGACCGCTGGAATAAACCAGATTGTAAGCCTGGGTTTCGTTGTAGCCCTTTTCATCCATCAGTGCCTTGGTGACCTGTTCGATCAGCGCATCCACAAAATAGGAATTGATGGATTCGGAATCCTTGGCTTCGTTTACGATCTTGATGCGGGAATATACATCATCCGCCATGGCAATGTCATATTCGCCCTGCTGGATATACCCCTGTTCCTTCATATAGGACAGCACCGTGGCCCGCTTCTCCGCATTTTTATCGGGATGGGAGATGGGGTTATACTTCGAAGGATTCTGGGTGATACCCGCGATCACCGCGCATTCGGAAAGGGTGAGCTGGTTGACGGGCTTGTTAAAGTAGCGCATCGAAGCAGTCTGTACACCCAGGGTGTTCTGTCCGAGGTTGATGGAGTTCATATACAGCTCCAGGATGTCTTCCTTGCTCATGCGCTTTTCCAGCTCCAGAGCCAGGTACTGTTCCTGGATCTTTCGGCGGATCCTGACCAGATCGCCCTTTTCCTCCGTCCAGCCCTCAAAGACGTTGTTCTTTAACAGCTGCTGGGTGATGGTACTTCCGCCCTGTCCGAGCTTGCGGGATTTTACGGCCTGCATACCGGCACGCATGATCGCCTTGATATCGATACCATTATGCTCATAGAAACGTTCATCCTCTATGGCAACGAAGGCGTCCTTTAAGTTCTGCGGGATCTGGTCTTTGCCGACATAGCTTCGGTTGGAGTTGGTTCCCACCAGCTTGGTCGTCTGCCTTCCCTTCGCATCATATACCACCGTAGCGTAGCCCGTGGGGGTTACATCAAGACTGGAGATATCCGGTGCCGAAGCCAGGATCCCCTTAAAGGCTCCGATGCCGACACAGACACCCACGATGCCTACCGAGATCAAAAGCACCAGGATCGCCTCCTCCAAAGCCAGAAGAAACATCTTGGAGAATTTCGCCGACTTGGAATTTAAGCGTCTTTGTTTTTTTCTGATACTGCGTCTTCCGTAATTCATGAAGCTGCCTCCGAATTTGTAACTGATTCCTGCTATGGGATGCCCATAGATATTTGTATTATAGCAGAAAACAGCATTAAATTAAAGAAGAAAATATTGGGCTACCTGCAGCGGCCCCGGTGTGCTATACTCATAATAGTGCAGCCATCAATGCCCTTGCGGCAAACAGGAAGAGCAGGAATGAATGAGAACCATCAGTGAAGAAGTACAAGACGAGATCATAGTGAAAAAATCCCGTTTTCTGGCTACCGTCAGACCCGTCAGGGACAAAGAGGAAGCGGAGCAGTTTATCGCCCGGATGAAGAAAACCTACTGGGATGCCAGACACAACTGTAGTGCCTACATCCTGCCTGCAGAGCAGGGAAGCGGGGTATATGTGCATTCCTCCGACGACGGGGAGCCGTCCTCCACGGCCGGAAAGCCTATGCTTGCAGTGCTGGAGGGGGCCGGGCTGATCGGGGTCTGTGCGGTTGTCACGCGGTACTTCGGCGGCGTGCTGCTTGGGACGGGAGGTTTGGTAAGAGCTTATCAGGACGCAGTGAGCGCAGCACTTTCCCGGGCAAAGCTCCTGGAGCAGGTGCAGGCCCAGGAAGTTACGGCTGAGGTGGACTACACTCTGGTCGGCAAGCTGCAGAATTTTCTGTCAGCCAATCCCGATGTACTGGGAAGTGAGCCGGAATACGGGGAAAAGGCAGTGTTTCATCTGTACTTTGAGCTGTCCCGGGCCGACGGGTTGAAAAAAGAGCTGATCGAGCTGACGAACGGAAAGATCCGGCTGGAAACGGGCAATGTGCAGCTTCGGCTGCTGCCGGTAAGCAATGGCTGACAAAGGATCGAAAGGCTGCTGCAGGGCTCAAAGCTGCAGATGGAAGTGGAACTACAAAGCATCAGGGATGGAAAAGAGGAAGAAGCTATGACCAAGAAGGAGCAACGGATCAGAAAGATCAAAAAGGGCAGGTTCTGGGGCGGGTTTGCCGTCCTTTTGGTGGTAACGGTGATCGAATGCGTGATCCTGGGTCTGACGCTGCAAATGGCATGGGATCTGGTCTTGAAGGAAAACTTTACAAATGAGTACGAGAGGATCAATACCATAGCCAACTGCTATGAAAACGGGATCAGTGATGCGGAAATGGAGCGGATCCTCGGGGATGAAAAGCGGATCTATTTTGTGAAGGATCAAAAGGGGAAGCTTTTGCATGCCACCGGAGAGGATACCATGTCCGATGAATGGGGCGAGATCGTACTGGATACCTTTTTGGAGATCAATGAGGAAGCGATCAATGAGATCAAGAATGTCGGCGACAAGGTGCAGGTTGAGGCAGATATCCACCGCACGGACGGGGATGCGTCGGGCCTGGATCTGGATTTGGATATTGATGATGATCTGTATAACGTCAGGTCCCGGTTTATGCGGATCCATACGGATCGGGAGATCCCTGTATTTCGGAGCCGGAACGGCGGTGTGGAGTTTGACTTTCCGGCACTGGCAAAATGGGTGAGCGACGTTCGTTTCTTTGAGGATGAGGAATACTATAGGGGCAATAAGATACTCGAGCTGCCCTTCTGGATCGAGTGTGAGCTTGGTGAGGGGATCCTCTACGGAAAAGGCTTTTACAAAATGCGATATGCGGATATGGCAATGATGGTCGGTCTGCTTGCCGTGATCGGGGCTCTTTTGGCGATCACCTTCCTGATCCTGATCTTCAGTATGATCTCCGTGATTCGCAGACAGAGAAAGGCCAATGCCGTCTTTTTCATGGATGAAGTGACCGGCGGGAGAAACTGGGTATGGTTTTTGCTCAAGGTCGGACAGTTTTTAAGAAAGCGCAGGAACGATCGGTACAATTTTGCCATTGCGGATCTTGTATTTGTAAACTACCGCAACTTCTGTATGTGTCACTCCGTTGCGGAAGGCGAGGAGCTTTTGACAAAGCTGGATGTGACGATCAGGCGGCTATTGAACCGCAGAAAGGAAGCCTGTGCCCATTATGCCTCCGATCACTTTGCGCTGCTTTTGCATTATGAAACCCAGGAGGAATTGAAGAAAAGGCTGGAGGAGCTGATCACAACGCTGGAACAGATAGACAAGGAGCATAATTTCAGCTTCCATCTGGGTGTGAATCCGCTTCCGGCCAAACTGGAAAACGGCAGAACGGTCCGCAGAAAGAAGATCGATATCGACGAGCAGTACAACAATGCCAGCACAGCCTGCATGACGCTGACAGATACGGAAGGCTCGGCCATTGCTTATTTTGATGAGAAGCTGATCGAGGAGCAGAAATGGCTGGATCGGGTGCAGGAAGCCCAGAAGGGTGCGCTGGAAAACGAAGAATTTCTGGTTTACTATCAGCCCAAATACAATCCGGTAACCGGACAGCTGACTGGAGCAGAGGCATTGATCCGCTGGGAATCTCCCAAATACGGATTCCTAAGTCCCGGCCGCTTTATTCCGATCTTTGAGAAAAACGGCTTTATCACGGAGATCGATCACTACATGATCCGGCATGTTGCCAGGGATCAAAAGCGGTGGATCGATGCGGGTATGAACTGTGTTCCGGTTTCCGTCAATGTATCCAGGGCCCACTTTATTGAGCATGATCTGGCGGACCAGATCCGCGATATGGTGGATGCCGAGGGAGCACCGCACAATCTGATCGAGCTGGAGCTGACGGAGAGTGCCTTCTTTGATGATAAAAAAGCGATCATCCATACCATCGGAAAGCTGAAGGAATACGGCTTTGCGGTTTCCATGGATGACTTCGGATCCGGCTATTCTTCACTGAACTCTCTGAAGGATATGCCCCTTGATGTGCTGAAGCTGGATGCAGAATTCTTCCGCGGCGAGAATGCTGGAGAGAGAGGCGAGATCGTCGTCAAGGAGGCCATCCGGCTTGCAAAGGCGCTGCATATGAAGACGGTTGCCGAGGGCATAGAGGCCAGGGAGCAGGTGGATTTTCTGGCAGAGCAGGGCTGTGATATGATCCAGGGATATATCTTTGCACATCCCATGCCCGGGGATAAGTATGAAATGGCGATGAAAAACGGGACGCCTCTGGAAGGAGACGAAACACAGAAATAAGAGCTGATGAAATAAAGAAATAAAGGACTTAAAAAAACGGCTTTGGACCCTGCGATCCGAAGCCGTTTTTGCCTTCTCTTTGTTTAGTTGTTTTTCTTAAAGGAGGCACGCTTTCTGAGCGTGGGATCCAGGATCTTTTTACGGATCCGAAGGTTTTCGGGGGTGACCTCCAAAAGCTCATCCGTATCGATGAAATCCAGTGCCTGCTCTAAGGAAAGGATTTTCGGCGGAGAAAGTCTGAGCGCCTCGTCTGAGCCGGAAGCACGGGTGTTGGTCAGCTGCTTTTTCTTGCAGACATTCAGCTCGATGTCCTCCGTCCGTCCGGTCTCACCGATGACCATACCGCTGTAGACCTTCACACCGGGGCCGATGAACAGGGTGCCCCGCTCCTGGGCATTATACAGACCGTAGGTGATGGATTCGCCGTCCTCGAACGCGATGAGGGAACCCTTTGCACGGTAGGAAAGATCTCCTTTGTAGGGGCCATAGCCCTCAAAGCTGGTATTCATGATCCCGTTTCCTTTGGTATCGGTCATAAATTCACCGCGATAGCCGATCAGGCCGCGGGAGGGGATGGAGAACTCCAGTCTGGTGTAACCGCCGGCAGCGGGCTTCATGGTGATCAGCTCGCCCTTTCTGGCGGACAGCTTCTGGATCACGGTTCCGGAAAACTCCTCCGGGACATCCACATAAGCGGTTTCCATAGGCTCTGTCTTTTTCCCGTTTTCGTCTGTTCTGTATAAAACCTCTGCCTTGGAAACGGCAAATTCATAGCCCTCCCGGCGCATATTTTCGATCAGAACGGAAAGATGCAGCTCGCCGCGTCCCGAAACCTTAAAGCTTTCCGTGGTATCGGTCTCTTCCACGCGAAGGGATACATCCGTATTCAGCTCTCTGAAGAGTCTGTCGCGCAGATGCCTGCTTGTGACATATTTTCCTTCCTGCCCGGCAAGGGGAGAGTCATTGACCATAAAGTGCATGGCGATGGTAGGCTCGGAGATCTTCTGGAAGGGAATGGGGCTTACGGCATCCGGGCTGCAGAGCGTATCACCGATATGGATGTCGCTGATACCGGAGATGGCTACGATGGAGCCGATGCCGGCTTCTCTGACCTCCACCTTATTCAGTCCGTCAAACTCATAGAGCTTGGAAACCTTTACCTTTCGCTGCTGGTCCGGCTCATGGTGATTGACGATCACCACTTCCTGATTGACGCTGATGGTGCCGTTATCGACCTTGCCGACACCGATCCGGCCAACATATTCATTGTAATCGATGGTGCTGATCAGAACCTGGGTACCTGCATCCGGATCTCCCTCCGGAGCGGGAATGTAATTTAAGATCGTTTCAAACAGCGGCTGCATATCCGTGCCGGTCTCATCCGAAGAAAGGGAAGCCGTACCGGTTTTTGCAGAGGCAAAGACGAAGGGGCAGTCAAGCTGGCTTTCATCCGCTTCCAGATCGATCAAAAGTTCCAGGATCTCGTCCACAACCTCGTCGCATCTGGCTTCGGGACGGTCGATCTTATTGATGCAAGCGATCACGGGAAGCTTTAATTCCAGTGCCTTTCTGAGCACGAATTTGGTCTGGGGCATAACACCCTCGAAGGCATCCACCACAAGGATGACACCATTTACCATTTTCAGCACACGCTCTACCTCGCCGCCAAAGTCCGCATGGCCCGGGGTGTCGATGATGTTGATCTTGGTGTCCTTATAGGTGACCGCGGTATTCTTGGAAAGGATCGTGATCCCGCGCTCACGCTCAATATCATTGGAATCCATCACACGCTCGGCCACTTCCTGGTTTTCACGAAACACACCGCTTTGCTTCAAAAGCTCATCCACCAGCGTGGTCTTGCCGTGATCGACATGGGCGATGATGGCTACATTTCTGACATCTTCACGTTTTGTTTTCATCTTTTCTTCCTCATCCGGCTGTCTTTGCGACAGCGCAACTTATGTTTCCTATTGTCTATTGTCTCACTTCGCGCCGTTCACTATAGTACCACAAACTCCGAATTATGCAAGAAAAAAGTACTTTGCCTTGCGATCCTGTCATTTGACGGGGTATAATAACACGTATGGAAGAGATGAAAAAACAGGAAACGGAAAAAAACAAAAAAGTGATCATTACCCGCGATATGGTAAGGGAGGCAACCGACCGGATCTGTGAGGAAAACGGATTGGACGAGACCTTTGCAAACCGCTTCTGGCAGGAGCTTTCAGAGGATGATGAGATTTACCGGGAGTATGTTCATTACCTGGTCTATCAGGATTTTGCGTGCAAGGCTACGGTAAATGGCGTATCCATCACCGATATCCTGATCTGGCAGATCGATCATTTCAAGGCGCAGCTGGATGTGGATACCACCCTTACCAAGAGGCGGAGCGGCAGTATGGTGCTGCTGGCCTTTGATACCTTTCTGAAAATGAAAAAGGACCCCGAAAGATACCTTCGAAAGCTCGGGGAGGATACGGGAACCGATTATCCCGGCAAATTCAACGGACTGTAAAACGGATGAACAGGACAAAAAGATCCCGGCAGAGGTAACTGCCGGGATCTTTCTATGCATGGATAGTAAAATACTTCGCTTAGGAGAAGTAAGCCATATTGTTTCGAAGCTGCTCGGAGATACCGTTGAGTCTGGAGGCCATCTGCAATACATCTGCGATGTTGGCATTGACGGTTTCGATGGAAGCCGAGGTTTCCTCTGCAGAAGCCGCATTTTCTTCCGAAATGGCGGACAGGTTCTGGATGACTTCGTTTAAGTTCTCGCAGATGGCAGCAACGGAAGCGGCGCCTTCCCGGACGTTGGATACCTGACTTTGGGTATCCTGAATGGAGCTCATCAGGGAGGTAAGACTCTCTTTGGAGGTCCTGGAGTTTTCCTCCTGCTTTTTCATGATCTGTGACAGGCGGGAAACCATCTCCACGGCATCCTTCGTTTCTGCCTCAAGGTGCGTCATGATCTCCTTGATGGTCCTGGCCGCCTTGTCTGACTGCTCGGACAGGTTGCTGATCTCTCCTGCAACTACGGCAAAACCGCGTCCCGCTTCACCGGCACGGGCAGCTTCGATACTCGCATTTAAGGACAGCAGATTGGTCTGGGAAGCGATATTGTTGATCTCGCCGGCAGCGTTGTTTACGTTATCCACGGCATTGGAAACGGCATTCATCTTATCCGTGATGGCTTCGAGGTTTTTGATGCTCTCAAAGGTATCCTGCAAAAGCACATCGAAATCGGAAGCAACCTTTTGTGATTCCTGGGTCATTTCCTCGGTAACGGCAGTGGTGTTTTCTACGGCCGCATTGATCTTTTCCACATCAAATACGGCTTCGGTTACGGCACCTGCCGCCCGCTGCACCTCATCGGCCTGCGTGCTGGCACCGTTTGAGATATCGTTGTAGGCCTGGGAAAGTTGATTCATATTGTCCGCATTCTGCGTGGAGGACAGATTCAGGTTGGACGCATCTGCCACCAGCTCCTCCGTCTTCTCCGAAATGTTTGAGATGATACGGGTCAGGATCGTGGAGAAGCGCTTCAGTCCGGTTAAGAGCATCGTGGTCTCGTCAATCCCGGAGGTGACTTCAAAGTTCTCATTCAGCTGTCCGTCGGCCAGGCTTTCCACAGCCATAGCGGCCTTCTTAAGGGGCTCTGCAACCTTGCGGGATATGAACATCGCCAGGATGGCAAAGAGGGAAGTCAGGACAAGGCCGATGGTAAAGATCATGAAATACAGTCGCTTTTCGGCAGCCTGAACCTGTGTGGCGGGCTTTCCGGCAAAGGACATTCCGTAAACCTTATTCTGATCGCCGAGGGGCATATAATATACGTAGTAATCGATCCCGTTGATCACGACATCATCAGAGTAGTAATCGCCGCCGTTTTTGACGATCTCCCAAACCTCGGGAGAGCTTTCGGTTCCTTCGATCCGTTTTCCGTCAGGACCCTTAATGGTGGTCATGAAACGGATATTATCCTTAAACAATGTCAGATCTACGCCTGTCGTTCCCATCCGGTCGATGAAATCCGTATCGTACTGACAGAAGCCGTCCACCAGATCATTGTCATTGATCAGGTCATATTCATAATATTCACGAAGGGACTTGGAGGCTACCATCAGCTCCTCCTTGATATTTTCCTCTACGTGACGGGTCATGATCATGGCGGAAACAATACCCAGAACAATGATGGTGGAGATCGCGGGGATCAAAGCAAACAGCATTAACATGGAGCGCATAGACAGTTTCTTTTTCATCACAATTATCCCTTCCTTATATGTCGTTTTGGTATGCTCGGCGAGCGGTAAAACTGAGTGTATTATACCATATTTTACAGATAATAAGTAGAGAATTTTCTAAATATGTGGAATATGTATCCATTGAGCGCTCGACGAAGGCGATTATTCCCGGTGCGACTTACGGCCGATGGGCGCATTGGAGCAACCATGATTTCATGGGTTGACAGACAGGCCCGGGGGTGTTATGCTATGGAGCAAGCCAAAGACAAAACGGCTTACGACCAATTGAGAATGAGATAGAGGTTGCGGTGATCATCAGTACCCTGCGGGATGCCTAGGAGCAGAGGAACGCAGGCAAAAGGGAAAGCCGCCGAAAGAGGAAAGTTTCCTAAGACTTTTTTCTTGGGCATACAGTTAAGAGCTGTATGACTGTCATTCGGAGATCCGGATGGAGGGCTATCGACATAGAGAATTTTTATGCCGGCCTTCTTTGGTCGGTATTTTTTCTATCTATCAGATGCCGAAACGATCGGCGAAAGGCGGCTTAGCCGCAGCAGCAGGGCTGCAGAAAGGAGAGCATTATGGCAATATTTCAAGGAGCAGGCGTAGCGATCACAACCCCCTTTGACAGAGAGGGCAAGGTAGATTACAAAACCTTTGAAAAACAGATCGAAAGGCAGATCGAGGGCGGAACCGATGCCATCATCGTCTGCGGTACCACAGGAGAGTCCTCCACACTGGATCATGAGGAGCACCTTGCAGTGATAAAATACTGTGCAGAGGTTGTCAATCACAGAATCCCCGTTGTGGCTGGAACCGGCTCCAACTGTACACAGACAGCGATCTATCTGTCTCAGGAAGCGGAAAAATACGGTGTTGACGGGCTTTTGATCGTAACCCCGTATTACAACAAATGTACCCAGAAGGGTCTCAAAGAGCACTATACCATGATCGCTGAGGCGGTTCATACCCCCATCATCATGTACAACATACCCGGTCGTACCGGCGGCGTATTCATTCAGCCGGAGACAGTAGTGGATCTGGTTCACAACGTAGAAAACATCGTTGGTGTAAAGGATGCCACCGGGAATCTTTCCGAAGTCGCTCAGCTGGCACATCTGGCAGATGGAAGCGTGGATATCTACAGCGGCAATGATGACCAGGTACTTCCTATCCTGTCTCTGGGAGGAAAAGGCGTGATCTCCGTGCTTTCCAACGTAGCACCCCGCCAGACCCATGATATGTGTGCAAAATTCTTCGAAGGCGATGTAGCAGGCAGCCGTCAGATCCAGTTGGATGCCATTCCGCTGATCAACGCTCTGTTCTGTGAGGTGAATCCCATCCCCGTGAAAAAGGGTATGGAGCTTCTCGGAATCGATACCGGCGTTGTTCGCCGTCCGCTGACCGAGATGGAGAGCGCCAATGCAGAGAGACTGAAAAAAGCAATGCAGGAGTTCGGGATTCTGTAGGATCTTCGCAGAAGGGAGAAAAAGATGACGAGAATCATTATGTGCGGCTGTAACGGGAAAATGGGACAGACCATCACCAGGATCGTTTCCGAGGATCCGGATGCTGCGATCGTAGCAGGTGTGGATCCCTTTGACGGGATCCCCAATTCCTATCCCGTATTTGCCGATATCAAGGATTGCAATGTAGAAGCAGATGTGGTGATCGATTTTTCCTCGGCCAAGGCGGCAGACGGTCTGATGGACTATTGCAGCCAAAAGGGTCTGGGGCTTGTCCTTTGCACCACAGGGCTTTCCGAGGAGCAGATCGAAAGAGCCAAAGCACTGGCAGAAAAGATCCCCGTTCTTCGGTCTGCGAATATGTCCCTTGGCATCAATCTTTTGGAAAAGCTTCTTGTAGATGTGACCAGAGTGCTGGCAGAGGCCGGCTTTGATATTGAGATCGTGGAGAAGCATCACAACCTGAAAAAGGATGCGCCTTCGGGAACGGCCCTTGCTCTTGCGGATGCCGTATCCGAGGGACTTGACGAGCCCTATGAATATGTGTATGACAGAAGCGCGCGCAGCATTCAAAGACCCAAAAAGGAGATTGGGATCTCGGCAGTGCGCGGCGGTACCATCGTCGGTGATCATGATGTGATCTTTGCCGGAGAGGATGAGGTGATCACCTTCTCCCACAGGGCATATTCGAAGGCTGTATTCGGCAAGGGTGCAGTGCAGGCCGCAAAGTTTTTGCAGGGCGCTTCTGCAGGCCTTTATACCATGTCGGACGTGATCGGATAAGGAATCCGAAAAGGAGAACGGTATGCAGTTTCGACCCTGTATCGATATCCATAACGGCCGGGTGAAGCAGATCGTCGGATCCTCCCTTACGGATGCGGGCGATCAGGCCAGGGAAAACTTCGTGGCAACGCAGGATGCGGCTTATTTTGCAAAACTGTATCAAAGCCGCGGGCTTTTGGGCGGACATGTGATCCTGTTAAACCACAAGGACAGCGCGTACTATGAAGCGACCAGGCAGCAGGCGCTTTTGGCGCTGTCGGCTTATCCGTCGGGACTTCAGGTAGGCGGCGGGATCGGTGTTGAAAATGCCGCGTCCTTCCTGAAGGCAGGTGCCAGCCATGTGGTGGTGACCTCCTATGTATTTCGGGAGGGCAGGATCGAGTTTGACAGACTGAACGGGCTAAAGCAGGCAGTGGGCAAAGAGCATCTGGTGCTGGATGTCAGCTGCAGGCGGTTTGGAGACTCCTATTTCGTGTGCACCGACAGATGGCAGAACAAGACAGACTTTGCATTGACAGAGGAAAACCTGACCATGCTTTCGGATTACTGTGATGAATTTCTGATCCACGCCGTGGATGTGGAGGGAAAGAGCAGGGGGATCGAAGAGAGCGTTGCTGCGATCCTGGGAAGCTGGGCAGCCGGACGGCCGCAGTTTCACGAAAAGATCACCTATGCCGGAGGCGTCGGCAGCTTTGAGGATCTGAAAAAGCTGAAACAGCTGGGAGGCGGCCATGTGAATGTGACCATTGGCAGCAGCCTGGATCTGTTCGGCGGCGATATGGCCTTTGACGAGGTGCTTGCGATCTGCAAAGAAGAGCAGTAAGACGGAAAAACGTATAAATGTAAAAAAGATATATGCAAACACAAAAGAACCGCTGGTAACAGCGGTTCTTGTATTAATCCGTTAATACATTTGTGTATCTTAAAACCTAAATCTTGTTTGAAAATTTATATTTTAAAAAGGCACATGAAAAACTGATTAATCTTGTGAAGCATTAAAGCTTGTTGACATTAACTGCCTGCGGTCCCTTTTCACCCTGAACTACTTCGTACTCAACAGCCTGGCCTTCTTCCAAAGACTTAAAGCCTTCCATGTTTAGTCCTGAGTAGTGAACGAATACGTCATTTCCTGCTTCGTCAGAAATGAAGCCGTATCCCTTCTGATTGTTGAACCACTTTACTGTACCTTTGTTCATTGTTTTTCTCCTTCCAAAAGTATTACATCGCAGTTTCTACGACAGTGACAGAATACCATAAATAGGGCAAATTGTAAAGAAAAAGCGAACAATTTGTGAAATGTGCACACCTGCGGATAGGCATTTTTGTACGAAATGTTCGCCCAATATGAAGAATAGTTCGTGAATATCTCATATTGTCAAGATAACACTTATATGTTAAGTTATCTTTTTGGGAGAACCCCGGGAAAACCGAATATTCAGGGAAACAACAAAGGAGAACAACATGGAGAAGGGGAAAAAGATACTGCATAAGATATTTATTGACGGATTATCCGGCATGGCAACGGGACTGTTTGCCACACTGATCATCGGAACGATCATCGCGCAGATCGGTGCATTGCTGCCGGGCGTCGTCGGAACCAGCGTGGTTATGATGGGAAAGATCGCATCCTCCGTAACGGGTGCGGGCATCGGTATCGGTGTGGCCATCAAGTATAAGGAGAGCCCCCTGGTCATCATATCCGCTGCAACGGCAGGCATGATGGGAGCCTTTGCTTCCAAGATCCTGGCCGGAACGGTTCTGGTGGAAGGCGTGATCAACTATGCAGGACCCGGTGAACCGCTGGGCGCCTTTATCGCAGCGCTGGTTGCCATCGGTCTGGGACATCTGGTAAGCGGAAAGACCAAGGTGGACATTCTGATTACACCCTTTGTCGCAATCGTCAGCGGCTCAGCCGTTGGACTTGTTTTGGGACCGCCGATCTCAGCCTTCATGGCATTTCTGGGACAGCTTGTTAATGTAAATGTAGAAGCACATCCCTTTGTGGGTGGTATCATCGTATCCGTTCTTATGGGTATCATCTTAACCCTTCCCATCAGCTCCGCAGCACTGGGCATCATCCTGAACCTGTCCGGTCTTGCAGCCGGAGCGGCAACCGCAGGATGCTGTGCCAATATGGTCGGCTTTGCTGTGGCAAGCTTTAAGGACAATGGTATCAACGGACTTCTGGCACAGGGCCTTGGAACCAGTATGCTGCAGATCGGCAACATCGTGAAGAAGCCTGTGATCTGGCTGCCTGCGATCCTGACCAGTGCCGTGCTTGGACCTGTTTCCACCCTTGCACTGAAGATGACAAACAACGCAACCGGCTCCGGAATGGGCTCTGCAGGTCTTGTGGGACAGATCACAACCTACCAGACCATGGCACCCGAGATTGGAGGAGGCATGGCGCTTGTAAAGATCATCCTTCTGCATTTCGTGCTGACGGCAGTGCTTTCCTTCCTGTTTACCATGCTTTTGAAAAAGGTCGGCTGGATCAAAGATGGAGACATGAAGCTGGACGTGTAGATATGGCTATTCACAGATGGATATCAAAAAGAAGCAGCTCGCAAGTTTACTTGCTGGAGCTGCTTCTTTTTAATATCCAACCTGCGAAGCAGGAATTCCCAGCTTCATGAGTAATCGTAGCACGAAGTGCGGAGAAGCCGCGAAGCGGCGGATTACGAATGGTGCCGGGAATTTCTGGGAATAGAATATTTCATATTAATCATCTGCACCCTTCATCTGCATTCTCTCAAACACGACATCATAGCTCCCATTTCCATAGGTCAGCGAACGATTGACACGGCTGATGGTTGCCGTGGAGGCACCTGTTTTTTCGGCAATCTCCAGGTAGGTCTTTTTCTCATCCAGCATTTTGGCAACCTCTAATCGCTGGGCAAGAGAGAGGATCTCGTTCACGGTACAGATGTCCTCGAAAAAGGAATGACATTCCTCCGGCGTCTTGAGGGTCAGGATCGCTTCAAACAGCTGATCGACAGCTTCGGACTGTAGTTTTTTGATCATGTTATCCATATCCTTTCCAGGCGGAAAAGCCTGTGTGAAAGCAGGTGTGCAATACAGTACACTTTAGTACTGTGAAATTGTAACGTCATAAATTAAACGTATTGTAACACACCTTTTCGGATTCGTCAAAAACCCGCCCCTTTCTGTTTACAAATAGTTTTGATTACTATATAATGTGGTTTGAGTATTTTTATCAAACAGACACCGGGCAGGAGCGATCGATATGACAATATCAGAAAAAAACGAAGATTTACTCAAAAGCATAATGGCCAGCTTTGATCGGATCAAGCACGTGGATTCCAAGGATCTGCCGGACATCGATCTGTATATGGATCAGGTCACCTCATTTATGGACAGCAGGCTGAAGCCTACGACGAGGCATCCCGAGACGGATAAGATCCTGACCAAGACCATGATCAACAACTATGCCAAGAATGATCTGCTGCCGCCGCCGGTGAAGAAGAAGTATTCCAAAGAGCATATGCTGGTGCTCATCTTCATCTATTATTTTAAGAACGTGATGTCCATTGTGGATATTCAGGAAATATTGGGCCCGATCACAGAGCAGTATTTTGATGCGCATGAAGGGATGAGCCTGACCGATATCTATGATGAGGTATTCAGCTTAAGAGACGAAGAGGTGGAGCTTTTAAAGAGCAGTGTGGAAAGCTGCTTTCGGTATTCCCACGGCCTGTTTGAGCAGGCGGATAAGGACAAGGATTTTTTGAAGCATTTCGCTTTTATCTGTATGCTGTGTCTGGATGTTTATACCAAGAAGTTGCTGATCGAAAAGCTTGTGGACCAGATCCGTGAGGAAGCAAAGGAAAGCGGCGAAGATAAGAAGCCGGAAAAACGAGAGAGAAAACGCGGAGAATAGGAGATTATGATAATTGCACTTGACCCCGGCCACGGCGGAGGGAATTCGGGACTGACCCATAACGGGATCGTGGAAAAGCACATCACCCGGATCACCGCGCAGGCCATGAAAGAGGAACTTGAACGATACGAGAACGTGGAAGTATTCATCACCGATCCGGATGAAGAATGCGACATGTCTTTAAAGGAAAGAGCGGCAAATGCAAAAAATGCGGGGGCTGATGTGCTCATCAGCCTCCACTTTAATATGTCCGAGGAGCATACGATGTTCGGATCCGAGGTATGGATCCCCTGCAACGGATTGCATCATGCGGATATGCATTCCCTCGGCGATATCTTTATGGAGCAGTTCGGGGAGATCGGGCTGACCAAAAGAGGCGTGAAAACACGTCTCAACGACAGAGGCACCGATTACTACGGGATCCTGAGAGAGTCCGTGGCACTGGATATGAATGCCATTTTGGTGGAGCATTGCTATGCGGATCATGCACAGGATGCGGAGTACATCGCTTCGGATGAGAACTACAAGGCCTTCGGGAAGATGGATGCCACGGCCGTGGCCAAGTATTATCATCTCAAATCCATTGACGGTACAGCCGATTACACAGACTATGTAAAGAACGGCTATTTTGCACCGGAGAGTGCCGTAGGACCGGATAAAACGGGACCGGAGGCTGTGTCCATCAAATGGACGGGCACCACAAAAAACGAGGCGCCTGCCGGGACTGCTTCGGATACCGAAGAGGCCCTGACGGATGAGGAAGCACAGCAGACCGAGCAGGAAGAGGCAAAGACCCCGGATGGCCGGATCCGCAATCACGATATCCAGACCTATCACATTCAGGGAAATGAGCCCGAGACCGAGATCGTCTATTATGAATACAGTCTTGACGGCGGTCAGAGCTGGTCTGGGCTTATGCCTTTTGCACCGGGACAGACGCAGATGGACATTCAGATCGAAGGGGTTATGCCCGGTGATCAGGTGGTGGCAAGGCTGTATAACGGCTATACCGTCAGCGGAAGGAGCAATACCATAGAGTATAAGCCGGCACCGCCTATGGAAGCCATCGATTCGGACCGGGATGTGGGGTCCCTTACCAAAGCGTATGAAAGCGGAAGGATCAGCTTAGAGAACCTGGGCAAATACTATCGGATCAGTGAAAGGTGGAATGGCATCGGCATCATTCTGACGGTGGGGTGTCTGATCGGTCTGATCGTGACCCTGATCGAAGGCAGGCGCCTGAAGGAGCGTGCGCGCACGCGAAGAAAACAGGAGCTCATCGGTCTTGGAGTGGAGCAGGCATCCAAAGCCTGGGAAGGGACAGAGACAAAGACCGGAGATATGCTGCCGACCAATCTGGAGCATATCGATCAGGCACAGCAGGAGATTTTATCTGCCAAGATCGAGAGCCAGTATCGCAGAGAGTATGAAAAGCGGGACCGCAGAAAACGGCGCAGACTGGCCAGACTGACGGTGGCCTGGGGATTTGCCGTTGCCTTTATGTTCATAGCCTCCTTTATTCCCAAGCACCTTTTGGGAAAGGCGATGGAGGAGCAGCAGATCGTTGTAGAGGAAGCGCTCGAGGCCAGAGATGAGGCGGCCAGGATCAATGACGAGCATGAGAAGGTCCGCAAGCAGCAGGAGAAGGAAGCAAATGAACTGATCGTGATCTCCGAAGGTGAGGTAGAGGGCGAATATGTACCCAAGACAGAACCGGAGACCGTCACAATCTATGACATTGCAAAGGGCTATATGCGGGTGCCGCTAGTGGCGGATATTGCCAGAAACCCGTATGATCTGAATGCATTTACCGGAGAAGGACTCAAAAAGAGCTATCCGGGAGCGATGATCGGCATCGATGTTTCCAAGTTCCAGGGGGATATCGACTGGGAAGCAGTGGCGGCGTCCGGCGTACAGTTTGTTATCATCAGGCTGGGCTCCAGGGGCTATGGCTCCGGGGAACTGGTCATGGATGATAAGTTTGTGGAGAATATCGAAGGAGCCCAGGCGGCGGGGATCAAAACGGGCGTCTATTTCTTTTCCACCGCCCTGAATGAAAAAGAAGCGGTAGCAGAGGCCGATTATGTACTGGATGCTATTGCGGGATACCGTATCGATATGCCTGTTGTATTTGATACCGAGATCATCACCTACGATAAGGCGAGAAATGCCGATATGACGCCCAATGAGCTGACACAGGCGACCAGGGCCTTTTGCGACAGGATCAAAAATGCAGGCTATACACCGATGATCTATGCCAATGCCAAGCGGTTTACCACGGTGCTTCACCTTGAGGAGCTCGAGGGCTATGAGAAATGGCTGGCAGACTATCGCAGCGTTCCGGATTATCCGTATGATTTCAGAATGCTGCAGTTTACCGAGCACGGCAGTGTGCCCGGGATCGCGACAGATGTGGATATCAATCTGTTATTCAGTAAGCAGTAAGGAGACGATGATGAGAGATCGACTGACACAATCAGATATTGATAAAATGCAAAAGGAGATCGATTACCGGGCCGGGGAGCTTCGCACCAATCTGATCGAAGCGGTGAAGGTGGCAAGGGCACAGGGAGATCTGAGTGAGAATTTCGAATACTATGCAGCCAAGCGGGAGAAAAACCGCAATGAGAGCAGGATCCGGTATCTGGAGAATATGATCAAGACCGCACGGATCATTGAGGACCACTCCGGTGAGGATGAAGTGGGCATGAATACGAAGGTGACGGTGTTTGTGGAGGAGGATCAGGCAGAGGAGACTTACAAGATTGTGACGACGATCCGCAGCGATACCTTAAAGGGACTGATCAGCATCGAATCCCCGGTGGGCAAGGCACTTTTGGGCAAGAAGGTCGGAGACAGGGTAAAGATTGATGTCAACGATTCCTACAGCTATTATGTCCAGATCCGACGGATCGATAAAACGGAAGGCGACGAAAACGACCGGATACGGGGGTATTAAAGGGTATGGGAGACAGTTTAGCAAGCTTAAATGACAAACAGAGAGAAGCGGTGCTGGAGACGGAAGGACCGCTTTTGATCCTGGCAGGAGCCGGCTCGGGAAAAACACGGGTTCTGACGCACAGGATCGCTTATCTGATCGCGGAAAAGGGAGTCAATCCCTGGAATATTATGGCGATCACCTTTACCAACAAGGCAGCAGGAGAGATGAGAAACCGTGTGGATGCGCTGGTGGGAATGGGCTCCGAGAGCATCTGGGTGGCCACCTTTCATTCCAGCTGCGCCAGGATCCTTCGTCGATTTGCGGACAGACTCGGATATGATACGAGCTTTACCATTTATGATACCGATGACCAGAAAAGTGTGATGAAGGAGGTCTGCAAATACCTTCAGATCGATACCAAGCAGCTGAAGGAGAGGACCATTTTAAATGCGATTTCCGGTGCAAAGAATGAGCTGATCGACGAGGTCAAATTTGCGGAGATGACCTATGGCGATTTCACCCAGCAGAGGATCAGCAACGCATATACGGAGTATCAGAACCGGCTGCGGAAAAACAACGCCATGGATTTTGATGATCTGATCCTCAATACCGTGGAGCTGTTTCGTTCCAATCCGGATGTGCTTGCGCTCTATACCGAGCGGTTTCACTATGTGCATGTGGATGAATACCAGGATACCAACACCGCGCAGTTTAAGCTGGTAGAGTTGCTGTCTGGCGGCAGAAGGAATCTGTGCGTGGTGGGAGATGATGACCAGTCTATCTATCGTTTCCGCGGTGCCAACATCCGTAATATTCTGGATTTTGAACGGGTCTATCCGGATGCAACCGTAATCAGGCTTGAGCAGAACTATCGTTCCACGCAGAACATCCTGGATGCGGCCAACGGCGTGATCGCCAACAATGTGGGCAGGAAGGAAAAATCGCTTTGGACACAGGAGGATGCCGGAAGACTCATACATTACCGGCCGTTTGATACAGCGCCCCAGGAAGCAGAATATATTGCGGATGAGATCCGGCATGAGGTCAAAAAAGAAGGCAGAACCTATGGTGACTTTGCCATTTTATACCGTACCAATGCACAGTCCCGTCTGTTGGAGGAATACCTCGTCAGAGAGGGTATTCCCTATCAGGTGGTGGGAGGTGTCAACTTCTATTCCCGTAAGGAGATCAAGGATCTTCTGGCCTATCTGAAAACCATTGACAACGGCAGAGACGATCTGGCGGTTAAAAGAATCCTGAACGTACCGAAACGAAGCATCGGTCAGACCACCATCGGCAAGATCGAGCAATACGCCATCGATCATGAACTGGGATTTTACGAGGCACTGTTTCTGGCAGATCAGATCCCTTCCCTGGGAAAAGCCGCTGAGAAGATCCATAATTTTACCACCATGATCCAGGCATTTCGGGCGAAAACGGAGTTTTATTCCCTTTCAGAGCTTTTGGAAGATATCATGGATACCATTTCATATGAGGACTATCTGCATGATGATGCGGATTCCGAAGAGGAGTATGAAGGCAGGATTGAAAACATCGATGAGCTGATCTCCAAGCTCGTGGATTTTGAACAAAACAGGGAAAACGCTGATCTTTCGGCCTTCCTTGAGGAAGTAGCGCTGGTTGCGGATATCGATTCCGTGGAGGAGGATCCGGACAGGGTACTGCTTATGACCATTCACGGTGCCAAGGGACTGGAGTTTTCTCATGTGTTCCTGGCAGGAATGGAGGATGGCGTATTTCCGGGCTATATGACCATTTCCGGCGGAGACCGTGAGGAAATGGAAGAGGAAAGAAGACTGGCCTACGTGGCAATCACCAGGGCCAGGGAAGAGCTGACCATCAGCTGTGCCAAGGCAAGGATGCTGCGGGGCAATACCCAGTATAATCCCGTCAGCAGATTCGTGAGGGAGATCCCGCCCCAGCTGATGGACAACAGGATCCCGAAAAGCCGGAATCCCTTTGCGGATGAGCAGGAGGATACCTTACCCTTTGACAGGCCCTTTGGAGACTATCCGGTCAGAAAAGAAAGTACAAAGCCCTCCATCTTCAAAACGCCTTATTCCACACCCGGCGGCAGAACGCTTCCCAAGGCAAGACCCTTTGCACTGCCAAAGCCTGCGGTCACTCCCGTGAAGGCTAAGCCGTTTTTGGCCAAGGCGGATGCGGGAGCCAAGCAGACATCCGCAGCAGGAGCAGGATTTGCATCGATCAAATACGGCGTCGGAGATCAGGTCAGACATCAGAAATTCGGGATCGGTGTGGTGAAAGCCATGGAACCGGGACCGCGGGATACCAAGGTTACAGTTGATTTTGAGGAATACGGAACCAAAATCATGTATGCCGCCTTTGCTAAACTGGAAAAAACACAGTAAAAGGTGGTAGTCAGAAGCAAAGAATTGTGATATGATAAGGGCAGTTCCAATAGCAGGAATGATGAGCAAACAGAAAGGTGGGTTTACACATGAATAAAGCAAGAGTAGAAGATGTGATCTCCATGATCAAAGCGGGCAATCTGCTTCAGAGAGAAGAAGAGGAAAAGAAAGCAACCCGTACCATCGTTTGGGTTTTGGCTGTGATCGGTGCCATTGCCGCTGTTGCAGCGATCGCTTATGCGGTTTATTTGTATTTTACACCGGATTATCTCGAGGACTTTGATGATGACTTCGATGATGATTTTGATGATGATTTCTTTGATGATCTGGAGGAAGACAAGGATTTAAAGACAGAGTAAGACCGTATATCGGATACGAACAAAAACACAGATCTAAAGAAGCGGGGCTCCGTCAGGAATCCCGCTTTTTTTGGTAAATGTCGAAGGGTCGCAAAAAAATGGAAAGAAATAGAAAGATAGAGAAAGGAACCACTGCATGAAAAAGGGACAGATCGTATCAGGGACCGTAAAAGAGGTCAGATTTCCGAATGTGGGGATCGCAGAGTGCGAAGAAGGAGAAGTCCTTGTAAAGAACGTACTTCCGGGTCAGAAGGTAGAGTGTAGGATCCAAAAAAAAAGACAGGGAAAATTCCAGGGACAATTGCTGGCGATCACGGAGCCTTCAGCAGATGAGGCTAAAAGCCCTTGTCCGCATTTTGGTCAGATCTCAGGGTGCGGTGGATGTAATTATCAGACGCTCCCTTATGAGAAGCAGCTGCAGCTGAAGCAGGAGCAGCTGAGGCGGATCTTTTCCGGTGTATGCCCCGATTTTGATCAGGTATTTGAGGGAATCCTGCAAAGTCCAAAGCAGTATGAGTTTCGCAATAAGATGGAGTTTTCCTTCGGAGATGCTTTTAAGGACGGACCTCTTTCGCTGGGTATGCATAAAAGGGGAAGCTTTTATGATATCGTTACTGTGGATGAGTGCAGGATCGTGGATGCGGATTTCAGAATGATCCTCCGGGCCGTTTTGGATTTTGCGCAGAAAAAAGAGCTGCGTTTTTATCATCGGATGAGACAGGAAGGATATCTGAGGCATCTTCTTGTCAGAAAGGCAGCTGCGACAGGAGAGATTCTGGTTGGACTGGTTACAACATCACGGTGGCAGGAAGAAGGAAAAAACGGCTCGGAAAAGGAGATGCTGCAGGAATTTTCCGACATGTTATGTAAACTTTTTGACAACGATACAAACTCGGCCGGGCGGGGCAGGCTGACCGGCGTGATCCATATCGTAAATGATGCCATAGCAGATGTGGTACAAAATGACAGAAGCGAGATCCTATACGGAACGGATCACTTTTATGAAAAACTGTGCGGCCTGACGTTTCAGATTTCTCCCTTTTCATTTTTCCAGACAAACAGCTTCGGTGCTGAGGTTCTGTATCAGAAGGCAAGAGAGTGTTGCTCGGATTATGTAAACCAAAATGGGCAGCCGGTGATCTTTGATCTGTATTCCGGTACAGGGACGATCGCACAACTTATGGCCCCTGTAGCCGAGAAGGTTGTGGGAGTTGAGATCGTGGAAGAAGCAGTAGAGGCCGCAAAGGAAAATGCGGATCTGAACGGTTTACATAACTGTGAATTCATAGCAGGGGATGTCCTGAAGGTGATCGATACCATCGATGAGAAACCGGATCTGATCATACTGGATCCCCCACGTGACGGAATCCATCCAAAGGCTCTGCCGAAAATCCTCGCTTACGGTGTTCAGCAGATCGTTTATATCTCCTGCAAGCCAACCAGTCTTGCCAGGGATCTGGAGATTATGCAGGCAGCCGGGTATGTGGTGAAGCGTATTTGCAGTGTTGACATGTTTCCAGGAACGGTGCATGTGGAGACGGTTGTCTTGTTGGGTTGGAAAGATGTCGATGAGTATATTTATATCGACTACGCGCCTGATCATCGTAATACAACCCGTGGAAAAGCGACATATCGAGAGATCATAGAATATATCAAAAAGCAGTATGGCGTAAAGGTATCGACCCTTGACGTTGCTCAAATCAAGGATAAATGTGGCGTAGAGAAGCGAGAGAATTATAATAAAGGGGCTGAAGGGCATTTTGTTCCTCAGTGCCAACCTGAAAAGGAAAAATTGATACGGGAGGCATTTAAACACTTTAATCTGATTTAGTTGTTGAATGATTTGATTGCTTACAATTTTTTGAACGTCTCAGGTTTTGAGGCGTTCTTTTTATGCTGCATAGATGAAAAACAGAGTATAGTTCCAGTTTACACGGTAAATTTGCTTTTAGAGATAAAAATTGAATTAGGGATATGAGTTGTTTTACAAGTTGTAAACGAAGACAAATATTCGTTTTATATGGATTTAGAGGTTATGTCTAAATGGTAATAAAAAACAATTGCAAACCTTAAATAGAAGTGTTAATATAATATATGAAAATAAACGGTCGTTAAGATTCGGAATATACCAAAGACGGAAAGGAGGTCTGCAATATGGTATATGGATATGCACGGATATCGACGGCAAAGCAGGATATCGAAAGACAGATTCGAAATATAATGACTCTTGAACCGTCTGCGAAGATTTACCAAGAAGTCTTTACAGGAACAAAGACAACTGGCCGAAAAGAACTTCAAAAGCTTCTCTCGAAGGTGATGCCCGGGGATACCATAATTTTTGATTCGGTATCTCGTATGAGCCGAAATGCCAAGGAAGGCTTTGAGTTATATAAAAAGCTTTATGATGAAGGCATTAATCTTGTTTATATCAATGAGCCATATATTAATACGAATGTATATCGGGATGCGACAAAGACTATGGTTCCGATGACTGGTACAGATGTAGATGTTATCTTACACGGCGTTAATGAATATCTGATTACTCTCGCTGAACAACAGATAAAGATTGCGTTTGAACAAGCCCAAAAAGAGCGCGATGATCTTTCTGAGCGTACAAAGCAAGGCATTGAAACAGCAAGGCGTAAGGGAAAACAGATTGGACGTGCCAGAGGAACCAGGGTAGATACAAAAAAAGCTGAGTTGAGTAAGAAGAAAATGCTTAAGTATAGCAAGGCATTTGGCGGAAGTAATACAGATAAGGATCTTATTTCGATGCTCGGCATTGATAAAAATACATATTACAAGTACAAAAGAGAACTATTATCCGAAATGGCATAAGAAAAGGGAGTTCCTATGACACCGGAACAACAGCACGAGAACAGATTGACAAAAGGCTGTATCAATCGAAAATTCCGAATTACGGTGTAATTTATTGGACTATTCTTGTGTTACGATAATTCTGGATTTTGCTAAAATATAAAATAGTTTCATATTGGACAATCCTTTTTATAGAAAACAATCAAGGCTTTATTATATTTATCAATGTGTTGGCAGCGAGTGCATCAATCTTAAGGCGCAAGTCGTGAAGTTCGATGACGGTTGGAACATCATTTCCGTGGAGCATATATTTTGACAAGATATTGACTAATTCCATACGCTCTTTCTCAGTGAAATCTTTGTCGAAATCAATACCTTCATCGGTGAGTAAATCGTTCATTTGTCGTTGATCTGTAAGATATTCTATATAACTCATACTGTTTTCTCCTTATATGTGGCTTTTGCAACCGTGAATTGTTACTTTGATTCACGGTTGTATTATTATTTGAAATAGTATGTCTTGTCTGCTTTAATATGACGGCTGTCATAATATATTATGACCTTATCTTCTTCGACGATCTTTGCAAAATCATTTGGCTTAAAAAATGGCTCTTCGTGATCGGAATATGAAAAGCCTTTGCTTGAATCGGATGATTGAGATGAGCTGTCGTTCTGATTGGTGCTGAGTGTCAGTACCTTATGCGTACCGATTAGGTCACTCGCCCATTTCTGCACGTCTGTATCTTTTACGGACAGAAAAGCGTGAGCCTTTGCACAGTCCATCAAAGCCTTTCTGCCTTCGATTCCATAGTGCAGGTCTATCATTGCTAAGGATTGCGTTGCGATTAGGACGCTCACGTTGAATCCGCGTCCGAGAGCGGCCATTTGAGGCACTCCGGGGATGTAGGGCATTTGTCCGAATTCATCCAAGACGAATACGAGTGGTTTGTAGTTGGCTTTTCCATTGGTATCGTTCTCCAGTCTGGTTCTCCTTTCCAACGTCTCCCGCATAAATACTTCAAAAAGCATTCCGATGACGCGGCTGTAGTAATCCAGTTTTGTCGCATCAACTTGTATGTATATATCAGTTTTTCCATTATCCAGATCTGCGGGAGTAATCACTTCGCCAGAGTTTGACAGTAAAGATGCCAATGAACCCGATGTATATAGCCTTACACTTTCACATAGTTTATTGTAGCCGCCACCGACATTAGTCTCATTTTCATTTTTGAATTGATTCGTATATTTGGAGGCTGTGTTATAGCCTGAATCTTCGATTCTTGCACCCCAATTCTTAAAATCGTGTTTTGTGATATCTTGGCATATTTCGGAAAAACTCGCTTCTGGATCAATGTGCAAAGTAAATAAAAAAATCCCCATAAGAAATGCCCTTGCCACTGATATGAAATATGCGGCATCCTTGCTTGCTTCATCAGGAATTAGGATAATTGACAAGTTGCCGAGCAGTTCTTCTCGCTCATCATCAGAAGCCTTTCGTATCGATATGAGAGGATCAAAATGAACGCTTTTTGATGGATCCATCAACGAAAACAATTTGATATTACGTTTTGCGCCATATCCAATGACTTTTTCATAGAGTTCGCCTTTCAAATCAAGGGCCATAACAGAACCTTGATAGGTGCCGTTGCTTGATTTGCCAAAACATATTAAAGTGGGGAGAATTATTGAAGTCGATTTTCCTGTCCCAGGTGTACCCCATACGAAGATAACAATACCGTCCTTTCGCGGCTCAAATGATATAAGATGCTTGCCTACCTTTCCCAGAATGATCCCGCCGGATTCATACCATTTCATGACGGGCAAATTATCTATTTGTATTTTCTGCGATAGAGCCGGATGAAACACTTCAACCAAGTCATAGTATTTTCGAGGATAATACTTAGCTGAATCGACGGAATAATTTCTGCCGGTCAGTTGGTGATAACGCCGATTCCTAAGCGTGGCAAACACAATGTATGCATAAAATGAACCGAAAATAAAATAAAGCATATATCTGGTTCCGGTAATGATAATAGGTATTCCGGGCAATTTACCCTCGATGTTTTTCGATAGATATGATTCGCCGAGAAAGAATAAAATGCCCAAAACCGCCAATAGTATCAACTTGTAATATAGAATCCATTTCCACAGTTTTTTTACCATGCTCTTTTTATCTCCTGATCTTTGTTCCACCTATTGTGAGTTCCCCATCCATTCGATATCTCGAGTTCGTTGTTGCGATTCCAGTCGTGATGAGAGCGTTCGATTGATTCCTGAAGTTTCGTAATGATCGCTTCTTTTGAATGTATGGCTTCTGCCAACTCGATAATCTGGTTTATGTCATTTTGGTGTTGATTTATCATTCGTTCGTTTGTAAACTTCAGATCTTTGATTTCGTCGATAGTAAGCCCGGTCTCCTTTGTGATCTGCTTTAGAGCTTCTACCTTTATGTTTTTCGTTTTGGTTTTACCATTGTAAACAGTAGCTTTTACACCGGCCTGATCCAGCCATTTCTGATAATTTGGATGCCATTTTCGAAGGACAGCTTTTTTTGTCAATTCGTCAGCGCAAAGTTTATATTCATATCCAGTGTGCTTATGATCTAAAACTGCAGGGATGTACATGATATGAAGGTGGGGCGGTGATACCAGTACAGTTTTTCTGTCGCGCTGTATAACTCCCTCATCGGTATGAAGAACCGCTTGGAATATACAGTCCATTCCTCCGGGGATGGTCGAAGCAACGTAGTTTATTGTTTCCCAGCAAAACTTTTCAATCTGATCAGGTGGGCAGTCTCGAGGGACTGTCGACACTACTTCAATCGAATGTACCAAATTTTTTCGGTTATACTTGAAGAATTTTTTTTCTAAACGCTTTCTGTAATTATTCACTTGTTCTGCAGTTTTGCCGCGTGCAATAAAGTGAATGTTGTTTTTGGTTCGCTCCGGGTCTATCTCAATATTTGAAGGCGTTTTATCTTTCGGGAGCTCCCGCATGTTGTGGCGGATATAGTATAGTGTCTTCGCCCCGTGTTTGATTATACTTGCCATATGCCGTCGTTCCTTTCATAAAGATGCATTCGGGCTACGTTCCGGATGAGGCCTACGCCGGTTCCAAAGGACGCATCTTCGTTCCCAATGCCGCCCATTCCCTTGTGCAAAAGTCGCCCTGTTCCTAATGCACATGTGATGTTCGGCAAAGGTCACTCCGCTTGCTCTCAATGGAATCCCCGTAGTCGGTCATCCTTCATTTTGCCCTATAGACAAGATATGGGAATAAATTCCCCACGCTCGTATATACGAGCTTATCTTGTTCTCTTGGGGACACCCCACAGGGGTTTCCCTGGCGAAGCCAGACCCTTCCAGCCAAGGGGCAAAGCCCCTTACGAGAGCCTGCAAATTTTGAGCCTGGCGGCACCAAAATTTCCATACTCTCTATCCCTTCGATCCGCTCATAAATTCACGGATCGACAAGGGGCGCCGCCCCTTGCGATAGCGCCAAAATAGACTCACTTCAGTTCGTGCTTTTTGACCGCTATCTAACCCCTGTGCAGCTTCTCCCGTTGGTCGAAACTGCATAGGGGCTGCCGCCCCTATCCGCTTTTCAAGCTTCGTTTCACTCAGCTGTGAGAAAGCTGACCCTGCGGGCTTGCGTATTCTTCATTCTTACTTTTGCCTCAAAATGGATTATAATACCATAATAACAGAGCATACACAAGTGCGTCAACATTTTATAATCGCTAATATGCCGTAAATATAGGGGTCTAACGCACTTATAAATACACATAATGAAAGTATATATACACAAAATGATTGTTTTTTAAGTTCCAGGAGCTTATAATATACTCAAAAGACCAGGAGGAAAAATTCTATGGAAGATTATTCAATTAGTGAAATGGTAGAAAAGGCAACGGCATATTATGCGTTAGATCCTTCAAAAGCTTCTAAAAGAGCAACACGGGAAACAATCGTTAGAGATCTGAAAAAACAGGGGGTATGGGAACAGAATGTTCAAGTGGTAGGAGAAAAGAGAGGGGTGCATTACTTCGATTTGGCGACTATGACAAACACCCTGTATGTGCGGCTCGAAGAATACTTTGGAAAACGTGCGGGTGAGGCGTGGAAACTTGCTAAAGAAATGAGCGCAGAGAACCGTAAACGATTAATTACTTCATCTCCAACTGAAGACGAGATTAGATTTGATGCGTCAACTGTTTCTTATA
>JAILHW010000150.1 GCA_024695605.1 Lachnospiraceae bacterium
CGCTTATCCGGACGCTGCTCCACACTTCGGGACAGCTGGGACAGGGCAAGCACCGGGACATTCAGCTCCCTTGCCACAGCCTTTAGGGAACGGGAAATCTCGGAGATCTCCTGCTGCTTGGACTCACTTCTCTTGCCACCGGTCATCAGCTGCAGATAATCGATGATGATCATATCCAGATCGTGCTCTAACTTAAACTTTCTGCATTTGCTGCGAAGCTCGGATACCGAAATCGCCGGGGTATCGTCAATGATCATATGGCTCATTCCCAGACGTCCGCCGCTTTCGATCAGATCCGTCCACTCATCATCGGACAAATCACCGATCTTCAGCTTGGAGTTATCCACCTTGGCATCCATCGCCAGAAGACGGTTTACCAGCTGCTCCTTTGACATCTCAAGGGAAAAGATGGCGACCGTATGGTTGTCCTTCAGACAGGCATGCTCCGCCAGATTCAGCACAAAAGCCGTTTTTCCCATGGAGGGTCTGGCCGCAATGATGATCAGGTCGGATTTCTGGAAGCCTGCGGTCTTGTAATCCAGCTCATAAAAGCCGCTGGCGATCCCCGTCAGGGTGCCTCCCAGCTTGCTGGCCTTTTCGATCTGGGTCATGACGTTGGAAACGATCTTGCGGATCGGTACCACATCCCCGGTATTGCGCTTTTGCACCAGATCAAAGATCTTCTTTTCGGCGATCTCCAGGATGGTGTTGGTATCATCCTCGCCGGCATAGCATTCGTTGGCGATCTCCATATTGGTACGGATCATCTTCCGCAGCAGGGATTTCTCTGCTATGATCTCGCAGTAACGCTCCACATGATAAGCGGAATAGACATCACCGGAAAGGCTTCGCAAAAATTCCAGCCCCGTGGTTTCCGGCGGCATTCCCATATCCCGGAGCTTATTTTGCAGCATAACAAGATCGATCTCAGGGTTCTTGTCGGACAGCTCCACAATGGCCTGAAAAACCATCTGATTTTGTCTGCTGTAAAAATCCTCAGCCGTCAAAAGCTCCTGTGCCTTGACTACCGCATCGTGATCCATCAGCATGGCAGCGATCACCGCCTGCTCGGATTCGATGTGCCGGGGCATTTCTTTTTTTATGATCTCATCTCTTTCATCAGCCATACTCAAACTCCTGCCGCCCTTTTGGGCATCACTGCTCGGATACGTGTACGTGCAGCGTTGCCGTCACCTGGGGATGCAGCTTTACCTTGACTTCATAGACACCGAAGTTTTTGATGGGATCGTCGATCACCAGCTTCTTCTTATCCAGCTCCTTGTTGAACTGCTCCTGATAGGCCTTTGCGATCTCCTTGGAGGAGATGGAACCGAATGCGGTGCCGCCTGCACCTGCCTTTAAGGAAACCTCTACGGTCTGCTCCTGCAGCTCTTTTGCAAATTCCTGCGCCGCTGCCAGGTTCTCGGCTGCCACCTTTTCCTCATGCTGCTTTGCCAGCTTTACGTTGTTCTGGTTGGCGGCACTTGCCTCCACCGCCAGTTTTTTCTTCAGCAGAAAATTCTTTGCATATCCTTCACTGACCTCAACCATATCGTTTTTCTTTCCGACAGATTTGACGTCCTGTAATAAGATCACCTTCATTGTTTTCAGGCTCCTTTCATCAGATCTCTTTGTTATCCAGCATGGTATCCAGCGTATTCTTCAGCTTTTCGATGGCCTCCTCCATAGTCACGCCCGAAAGCTGGGTCCCGGCCATATTCATATGTCCGCCGCCGCCGAGTCTCTCCATAATGATCTGGACGTTGACCTCGTCGATGGAACGGGCGGAGATATAGATCTGGTTGTTATACTCCGTCAGTACAAAGCTGGCCTTGATACCGGTAATGTTCAAAAGCTCGTTTGCAGCCTGGGCGCCCACCACGGTAGGTGCTGCGGTCCGGTCCGCACGGCAGGTGGAAATGGCATACTCCTTTCGGTAGATCTTGGCATGTCCCACTGCCTCTGCCCTGGCTCTGTAATCATCCGCATTTTCGCGGAACATCTTTCTGACTCTCGTAACGTCGGCACCGCTCCTTCGAAGGAAGGCTGCGGCTTCAAAGGTTCTGACACCGGCCTTACAGATAAAGTTGTCGGTATCTACCACGATACCTGCATAGAGGCAGTCCGCTTCCACGCTGCGAAGCTTGACGCCGTCCCCGATATACTGCAATACCTCGGCGACCATTTCACAGGCTGAGGATGCATAGGGCTCCACGTAGGAAAGGGTTGCATTTTCCACAACCTCCTCGCCCTGTCTGTGGTGATCCAGCACCACGGTGGATCTGCAGACCTTCAAAAGCTCGGGGCACTGGGTCCTGCTGGGCTTGTTTACATCCACAACGACCAATACGGTATTGCTGTCTGCCATCTCCAGGGCCTGTGCATTGCCGATGACCGTGGTCTCGTCCGGATCCAGATCGTCAAAGGCCTCAACCCACGGAGCGGTATTGGCATTGATATCATCAATGACGATACAGACATTTCTGCCCAGGGATTTGGCTATGCGGTAAATACCCACGGCGGCACCGAAGGCATCCACGTCCGCATCCTGATGTCCCATGACCATCACCTTATCCTTTGCGGTGATGATCTCCTTCAGCGCCAGGGCCTTGACTCTGGCCTTGACTCTGGTGTTTTTCTCAATAGACTGGCTCTTGCCGCCAAAGTAGGTAACGCCCTCAGGGGTCTTGATCACCGCCTGGTCACCGCCGCGGCCCAGGGCCACATCAATACTGGTGCGGGCAAATTCATAGTTCTGGCTGTAGGATAAACCATCGGAGCCGATACCGATACTTAAGGTCACCGCCATGTCATTTCCGATGTTCACGGTCTTGACATCCTGCAGCAGATCAAAACGGTTTTCCTTCAAAAGCTTCAGAGACTGCTTTCTGAGGATCAAGAAGAACTTATCCTTTTCCATCCGTTTGACGATGCCGTCATAGGAAGCAAAGTACTTGTTCAGCTTTCTCTCGATCAGCGCCGTCAGCAAAGACCTTCGTACCTCTTCTATGCTCTCGAGCGCTTCTTCATAGTTATCGATGTACAACAGTCCGATGCAAAGGGACTGGTTATCATTCTCACGAAGGGCCAGCTTTAATGCAGTCTCATCGAACAGATAGCAGGCGATCAGACACCCCTCATACTTGCCGTCCGTCTCAAAGATGTCGCTGTTTTCCACCATCTGCCCCAGGGGGATCCGGCGCATCCTGGCCGTGTACTCCTTCTCTCCATAGGAAAAGCTCACCTCGGACAAAACCCCGGCTTCCTTTGGAAATTTATCTCTCGTTATGGATGGGAACAGGGTCCTGATATCCTTGGAAAAGCCCTTCGGCTTTCCGCTGATCTGTTCAAACTCGCGGTTGGTCCAGATCACTCTGCCGTTCTCATCCAACAATGCGGTCGCCACCTCCAGATCACGCAGCAGCTTTTTCTGGATCTGCCCGTACTGGGTGGCAAAGCTGACCATTTCATTCATCAGGATCGATCTGGAGAAATTCACCAGGATCAGCGTCAGGATCAGATAAAACAAGACAAAGCCGGAAAGTACGAGTCCCGCCTTGAGATTGATGGTATAGATCCAGGCATCCACCAGCGCAAGCAGCACGCCAAGCAGAAGCGTACCCTGCATGTAAAGCTGAAGCCGGCCCGTCAGCCGAAGTTTCTGTTTCATGTTCTTCCCTCTTAAATTTACCCAAACTTACGGATCCTTGCAAAAGATGAGCGCCAGCATCCGTCATTTGGCGCCAAATCGTAGTATATCACATAACGCTAAAATAGTAAAATTTCCGCTCTATGAAAGCTGTCTTCGCAGCATCTGGCCTCCGTTTTCCTTCGGGCAGATGCGGATGGTGATCCTGCACTGGGCCAATGCCTCATAATTGGCCTCCAGATCGTAATTAACCTCCAGCAAAATCTGCTCACTCTGCTCCGTGATATTCACGCCCGTGGTATGGATATCCAGCATCACATCCCCGAAGGGCGTGGCATAGCAGCTTTGTTTTTTCTGATTTTCCTCAAACTGCATCTCCACGTTGATCACGCCTTTTTTACGAAGATAGGCCTCCCCGTCCCTGAACTTGATCATATTTCTGGTCACCTGATCAAAGCCCTCCAGCGTTTCGTCGTAGAGCACATAGTGGTAATCATTCTTTTTGTAATAGCTTCCGGCATTGATGATCTCTACCTTTTCCGGCATACTCTCCGTGGAAAACTGCAGCCCCTCTACCGAAACCAGAACATCCTTCGTCATTCGTTTGTCTCCGCGGGAAAATGCAGATGCTCCATGATCATCCGCAGCTGATTGGCAATGTGGGTCTCGATCTCTTTTTCCGCCCCTCTGGCATCCCGCTTTTCGATGCTCTGATAGATCCTCTCATGCTCCTCGATGAGCAGGGTATGATAGCTGGCATCCTTGATGTATTCAAAGCGGTACCGGTACATCTGCTCTGACAGGTTGCTGATCATCTGCTCGAGCTTCCGGTTGCCCGTGGAACGGATGATCACATCATGCAGGGCTACATCCGCCCTGGTGATGGCCGTCATATCCTTGGTCCTGGTAACGGCGGCAAACTGGTCGCAGGCCTGCTTTAATTCCAAAAGCTCCTGGGGACGGATCCTTTCACAGGCCAGTCTGACAGCGAGCCTTTCCAGAGAGGTACGCACCTCCAGCACATCCTTTAGATCCTTTTCCGAAATCTGGGCAACCTCCGCGCCGCGTCTGGGGATCATGGTCACAAGACCCTCCAGCTCCAGCTTGCGGATCGCTTCCCGGATAGGGGTTCTGGACACGCCAAGGCGCTGCGCAAGATGGATCTCCATCAGCCGCTCGCCGGGTGCCAGCTGTCCCAAAAGGATCTCCTGTCTGAGTTTTTTAAATACGACATCCCGAAGGGGTAAAAACGCATCATCCATTTCGTTAATATCCTGCATATCTTCACCTCTCTTCTTACGAAACACAGCCGATCAGGCTGTTTACATCCTCGATCTTCTGCTGCCTCATGAACCGCTCAATCCCCTCTGCCGTCTCCACGGTGGTATAGGGATTGATGAAATTCATGGCGCCGATGGCAACCGCCGTGGCACCCGCCATCAAAAACTCGATGGCATCCTCCGCGTTTGCGATCCCGCCCATTCCGATCACGGGAATGGATACCGCGTGCGCTGCCTGATAGACCATCCTGACAGCTACCGGCTTGATACAGGGACCGCTAAGTCCTCCCGTTTTGTTAGCCAGTGCAAACTTTTTGCGGTAGATGTCGATCTTCATTCCCGTGATGGTATTGATCAGGGAAATGGCATCCGCACCCGCATCCTCTGCCGTCTTTGCCATCAGAGCGATGTCGGTGACATTGGGAGAAAGCTTCATGATCACCGGCTGCTTTGCCTTTGCCTTGATCTGTTTTGTGATCTTCGCCAGTGCTGCAGGGTCCTGGCCGAAGGCAATGGCTCCCTCCTTTACATTGGGACAGGAGACATTGATCTCCAACAGATCCACCCGCGGCTCGTCGGAAAGACGCTCGACCACCTCCAGGTAATCCTCGATGCTCTTGCCGCAGACATTGACGATCACTCTGGTGTCAAAATCCTTTAAAAAGCGCAGGTCGCGTTCGATAAAGGTATCGATCCCGGGATTCTGCAGACCGATGGCATTGAGCATGCCGCCGTAGGTCTCTGCCACTCTGGGCGTATCATTTCCCGGCCAGGGTACGTTGGCAACACCCTTGGTCACGACCGCACCCAGGCGGTTTAAATCCACAAATTCACTGTATTCCATACCGGAGCCAAAGGTCCCGGATGCCGTCATAACGGGGTTTTTAAAGCGCACACCCGCAATGGTTACTGCTGTATTCATACGCTGCTACTCTCTCTTTCCTGTTTCCGTCTTCAGATATTGACAAAGGATGCGGGATACACCGGTCCGTCGGTACAGATCCGGCTGTTGTTGACCTTGGAATGTGCATCCGTCTGTGTCGTTTTGCAAACGCATCCAAGGCACGCGCCGACGCCGCAGGCCATCCTCTCCTCTAAGGAGATATAGGCCTCGATGCCGTTTTCGGCCGCATAGGTTTTGATGGCCCGAAGCATGGGCATGGGTCCGCAGGCAAAGATCAGATCCGCCTTCAGATCATGGGCCCGGATCACATCCATTACATTGCCCTTGGTGCCGTAGCTGCCATCCTCGGTGGCCATATAGGCAAGGCAGTACTGGGAAAAGTCCTGCTGCAAAAACCGTTCGCTGCGATAGCCCAGCACCGCATTGATATTCTGCGCGCCGGCTCTTTTTTTCAAAGCCTTTACGGTCTCGAGCATAGGCGGGATACCGATGCCGCCGCCCATGACAAATACGCTTTTTCCATCCGCTTTCTCAATGGGAAAGCCGTTTCCCAAAATGCCCAATATCTCCAGCTTGTCCTGTGCGTGCATCCGGGAAAAGGATGCCGTTCCCTTGCCTGCAACTCTGTAAACGAGTCTTAACAGCCCTTCCTTTTCATCGATCTCACAGATGCTGATGGGGCGGGGCAAAAGCATGGCTCCGTCCTTGGGATATACCGCTACAAACTGTCCCGCATGTGCCGATGCGGCCAGATCCGTTTCCAGCCACAGATCGTAGATCTGCTCGGCGATCTCCTCATGCCGTCTGATCACGGCAGTTACTTTTTTCTTACTCATTTCAAACTCCTGTTTTCTTTACTGTTGATCCTTTCGGATCCGGACCGTCGGCTTTTGATAAACCGCTCTTCCGTCGCAGATCGTCATTTCAATGCTTCCATACAGCAAGGCGCCCTTAAAGGGGCTGTTTTCCGATTTGGAGGCAAAGGTCTCATAGACCACTTCCTTTGTCTCATCAAACAGTACAAGATCTGCCGGATGCCCCTCTTCGATCCTTCCCGCGGGCAGCCCGTACATAGCCGCCGGCGCCAGTGCCATTCTCTCAAATAAGGTCTGAAGCGATAAATGCCCTTCCCGTACCAGATGGGTGATCCCCAGGGAAAAGGCTGTCTCGAGGCCGATGATCCCGCTGGGTGCTTCGGTGATGGGCTTTTGCTTTTCCTCGCTGCTGTGGGGCGCATGATCCGTTGCGATCAGATCGATGGTGCCGTCCGCTAGTCCTTCAATGATGGCCCGCCGGTCATCCTCGGTGCGAAGGGGCGGATTCATCTTGGCAAGAGCTTTATGCTCGATGGCCGCATCCTCTGTCAGTGAAAAGTGATGGGGCGTCGCTTCCGCGTGGATATTGGACTTTCCCGCTGCCGCTGCCTGCTGCTTGGCCTGCCGGATCAGCTCTACGCCCTCCCTTGTACTGATATGCTGGCAGTCATAGATCGCTCCTGTCTCAAGGGCAAGCTGTGCATCTCTTCTGATCAGGGAAATCTCCGCCTCTCTGTCCGAACCGCCGATGCCAAAGTGCGCTGAGGCCTTTCCGTGATTGATCCCGTTGTTTGTGATATAGGCGGGATCCTCTTCATGAAAGCTCAGGGGTCTTTGCAGGGCTGCTGCCTTTTGCATGGCCTCTCTGACGATGTCTTCCTCCAGGATCGGTATGCCGTCATCCGTAAAGCCCGCGGCACCCAGTTCGGAAAGGCTTTTCATATCCACAAGCTCTTTTCCCTGAAGGCCTTTGGTGATCGATGCGCAGCTATAGACATGGATCCCTGTTTTGCGTCCCTGCTCCAGCACATAGGACAGTGTTTCTTCGTTATCCACCACCGGCTTTGTGTTGGCCATCAGAACCACCGATGTAAAGCCTCCGGCCGCTGCCGCCGCGGCTCCTGTCTGTATGTCCTCCTTATAGGTAAAGCCGGGATCTCTGAAGTGTACGTGTACATCCACAAGCCCGGGTCCGATCTTCAGCCCTTCCGCCTCCACGATCCAAAGCTCTCTATCCTCTTCCTTCGAAAGTCCGCTGCCGTAGGCCCCGGCCTCCTCCTCGGTGATCGAAGGTGCGATCCTTGCGATCTTTCCGTCTGCGATCAGCAGATCGCGCTTTGCAGGAGCACCGTTATCTTCCTGCAGGTTTTTCATCGGATCTACGATCCGGGCATTTTTGATCAGATACATAGTTTCCCCTGTCTGTTTACGGATTGTCTTTTTTTGTATACAATCTACATCATACCATAGAACAGCCATACAGTCAAAAACAGAATCTGTGTTGTCATCCGGACAAAAAAAGCGCGGACCGCAACGTGGTCGCGGCCCGCAAAATTCATAATAAAAACTCCTCCGTTTTTCTGTTCCGATTCTTCTGTTATGAGCAGTTCACTTTCAAAGTGCTCTTCTCATCATATCCTCTCAGCAGCAGCTGAATATCCTGATAGACATCCGTTACTTCATCCGGAGAAAAGCCCGGGAAACATCTCAGCAGAATATCCAGATCCATTCCGCTCCTGGCCATTCCCTCGACAGCACGCCTATCCTGTTCCTTCATTGCCAAATCCCTCCCCTTG
>JAILHW010000160.1 GCA_024695605.1 Lachnospiraceae bacterium
GCTACACCATCATGCTCTGCCGGGTCATACACATAGCCGCAGATCGAGCAGACATATTTTCCGGTACCTTCATTTTTTGAGAAATCGACTTCTGCCAGAACGGTAGGTACGGGATTGTCCAGATCCATGACCCTTTTGGCCTCCAGATTTTCGAATCCCTGCGGCGTATGCGTTCCGCAATAGACCGTCGGGTGATTCCGGACAAACTCTCTCACTCGATCCAGTGTTTCGCGGGCTGCGTGGAGATCGTCGAAAACCGTGGACAGCTTGTTTTCATAGAGTGCCTCATCCACATATGTGACATCCCCATGGATCATATAAAACAGGCCGCCATCCTCTATGATGACAATGCTGTTGCCATTGGTATGTCCTTTTGCCTTGATGAAATAGATTCCGTCGCGGATCTTCTGACAAGCCGGGAAATTATAGTATGCGCCATCAGTGAACTGAACGGGGACAATATTCGGAATGCCCTGAAGTTCTGCGGCAGACAGTTCATCTTCATTGACGTATATCTTTGCGTTAGGAAAAGAACGCAGTTCTCCGGAATGATCACCGTGCTTATGGGTCAGAAGGATCGTCGTCACCTGTTCCGGCTTATAGCCGAGGGCGGCAAATGCTTCCATGTAGCTGGAGATATCTTTCCCTGTGTACAGGATGCTTTTTTCGTCCGGCACTTCCTCCGGCGTACCTGCGGGCAGTCCGGTATCCACAAGGATCACCTCGTCGCCGGTATCGATCAGGTAATTCTGCAGGCTCCCGCGATAGCGTACTTGGGGATCAAACCGATCTATGCCCTCCTCACCGCCAAATACGAACGGCTGTGAATAGAACCCGTCCCTTCTGAATTTTACCGCTTTGATCATCATGTTCGCACCTCCATTTTTATGATTCTTGATATTCTTCTTGTATCTGTAAATGGGTTTTTATTAATCTGCTCCTCATTGAGATTTTCAAACATTATTCTTCTATCGGATCCCATTGATCCCAAGATTCATGATCCATGCGCCGAGTGCGGCAAGTCCCACATCAGCGGCCAGAACCATCAGGAAATTACAGATGACTATAGCACAGCCGATAAACTTCATAATGATACTTGCCTCTGAGCACAGATTTACTCTCAATACTTCAAATAATCCAAGCCTTGCTTTACACGGATCCCTGCGGCTCACCATAATATTATACTCACCGGAAACATCAATATAGGACGGGCTGATCGGGCATATCGTGGTTTTAGGATCAGTTGTATGTATTTCACCGTCATCCTCATAGGAAAAGCTGATACGCTCAACCCTGTTTACTCTGTATCTTTGTTTCTTTCGATCGCCGCTCTGTCTGTGGCGCCTCCGGTCCCGTTTCTTTGCCAGATAGATATCATACCCGTCTGTGTATCTTACGCCATCTATATTAGCGTAGATTTTTGACTCTCTCTTACCCACAACAGCCTTCACCTTTTTGGAGTAAAATATGCCGCCGAAAATCTGCCGGCTGCCGATCAGTGCAAGTATGATAAAACCTGCCCCGAAAATAACCTCAAATATTTCTACAAGATCCATGCTGCAGACCATCTCCTTATCTTTCTGCCAGTGTCTTTCCCATCTCAAATGCCTTCCTACGCTCCTGCGGGAAGACTGTCTCACGGTTATAGGTAAGATTCTGAAATATCAGTCTCTCATAAAGCGCCCGGAAGGATGCCGTTACATTCGAGAGGTAATTGGGGGATCCGATGATCAGACCGTTCGATTCCCTGATCGCATCAAGTACCGGAGTGAGCCCATCCCTGCAGATACAATGCCCCTTGAACTTTTCTCTCTTACATCCAAAACAGGAGATACAGCCTGTGTATCTCTCTAATTTGAACAGATCAAACCTCTGTATCTCGGCTCCGGCACTTACCGCACCATCGGATGCTTCCGATAGCAGAATGTCCGTATTCCAACCTTTGCGAGGACCTGCGTTCACTACTACGATTTTCTTTTCCATAGTTCTCTCTCCTGTCTCGAATCCTACAGCACTTTCATCGGATGCCACCGAAGGCAATCACCGGATACAAGCATGCTCCGCTTCTTTTTCGTCCCAGCCGCATACATGTCCGTATCCATCCAGATAAAACGGGCCTTCAAAGGTGTATCCCTTGGTTCCTACCAAGGCATAATCCTCGTATGTGAAATAATTGTTCTGCATATTTTTTGCTGTTTTGTTTTAGGTCTCATATATAGATTTTATAACTAAGTCTCATAAAGTCTCATTTACGCATGAGACTCAGTGAGACTATGATGAGACTGCAATGAGACTTTCCTATATAAATCCCACCATTTCAGCATTTTTCAATTAATTCACAGTCTCATTTTGATGAGACTGATATGAGACTCAGTATTATAATTTCCACATAGATTCATTTTTATCAT
>JAILHW010000202.1 GCA_024695605.1 Lachnospiraceae bacterium
TTCGGCGAGAGCCGAATCCGCCCACCACCCCTCCCTGTTTTGTTGGACAAACCCCACCCCAAATGTTATACTTTAGCTGTATTGACACATCCCTTCATCGTATTCTGCCTTCACTGAGGATTGAGAAATGGACACGAACAAGAAGAAGTCATCTATCAGGATCAAAATCTATTTCTATGTGGGTCTGACTGTTTTCCTGGCTGCAATTTTAGTGGCACTGATGGCCAATTACATCAATGCCAGAAAGATCGATCAGTACTTCAAAGGACTGACACTCGATACCGCCAGAAATTTTGCGTCTATGGTGGATGCAGAGTATCTGTTACAGCTTGGCGATGTGGCCGCTTCCGATGAATTTCAGGCCCTGCGCGAGCGGGCAGAACAAGAGGACCGGGAGGAGCTGATCGAGGAGTATCTAAGAGAGAGGGATCTGTGGGAGCCCTATGTAAAGATCCGGGAGCGGATGAGTCTGTATCTGAAAAACATGAAGGATGTCAAGTATCTGTATATCGTACGCTGCGGTGACCGAAATGCGAAGTATGATATGTATCTGATCGATGATGAAGAAAACCCCCTCTATATGACAGGCTATATTGAACTGCGGGAAGCTGAGCTTGCAGGCAGAGATTTTGCGAAGGAGGTAGAGCCTACGATCTCCAACGGAGACTGGGGTTGGCTGTGCTCCGGATTTGCGCCTGTTTACACAGCTGATGGCAAACTGGCAGCGCAGATCGGCTGTGATGTGGGAATGGAGGAGATCATGGCAGAGCGCCAGGCCAACTTCCTCAACATCATGCTGGCCTCTTTGGTGATCACAGTTTTGATCCTTGGCGGAGTGATCGTTCTGATCAGAAACAGCATCATCAATCCGCTGAACCTGATCACGAAGGAAATGAAGCATTTTTCCCCGTCGGAGGATCTGGGGTATGAGACATCCCGGGTCATCGACCTGGATATCAAAAGCAATGATGAGATCGAAGATATCTATCAGGAGATCCGCTCGATGCAGATCAGGATCCTGGATTATCTGAAGGATATCACCATCATCCGGAAGGAAAAAGAAAAGGCGGAAAATGATGTCAGGGAAAAGAGCCGCAAGATCGGACAGATCAGCGCGGAGGTTTACAGAGATACACTGACCAGCGTGGGAAGCAAGATCGCCTATAAGAAAAAAGAGGAAGAGCTGGATCTGGAGATCGGCAGAGAGGACTGCGCGTTTGCCATCGTTATGATCGATGTAAACTTTTTGAAGATGATCAACGATGAATACGGACATGCCGCCGGAGATGATTATCTGAAGGGGTGCTGCCATATCATCAGCTCCAACTATAAGCATTCTCCGGTGTTCAGAGTCGGAGGCGATGAGTTTGTTGCGATCCTGCGGGGAGAGGATTACGAGAACCGGGATGCCAAGCTTGAGAGCATGAGACGGACCTTCGAGGAGCAGTATCAGCGAAAGGATGTGGATCCCTGGCGCCGTTATTGTGCGGCATCGGGAATGGCGGTTTACAGGCCCGGAGACAGGAGTGTGGAGCAGGTCTTCGACCGGGCGGATAAGCAGATGTATGATAACAAGGTCAGCTTTAAGAAGGCACTGGGGATGGATCCCAATATGAGATCATAACGATACAGACCTGTCTGATCCTTGCAGCAGGGAGAAAGAGGAAACTATGTTTACGTGGAATCTGCAGTACATTTCAAAAACCAGATCATAGCGGATAACCGCAGCGCCTTTAACAGGATCGAGACCTTTGAAAAGGCGGAAACCCTGTTTGGCTATACCTGCAGGGATCGTTCCAGAATGTATCCCAACAGCGTAAGATGGGAGCTTTCGGTGTATGAAAACTCCAACATTTCCGGCTGCATCACGGAGGGAGAGATCGGACGCATCGATGATATGAACGTGTATGCCAACTGCTCCTTTGCAGTGGCGGCGCTTGGGGAAAGTGATGCGGTCCAGCAGTACAATCCCTATGTCTTCTCCAATACGCAGGCGCTGGAGGTGGATAACAGCAGGCTCATCGGGTATCTGATGGATATGGAAAGCTACTATGCAGACAACAATGCCGTAGCAACGGGCCTGAGGGATTTTATCCGCGACTGTGAGCTGAAGCTTCTTTATACGGAGGATGACGGGATCCTGAACGAATCCGCAATGCATATGGATATCAAGCTTGGCGGGTATGACCGGGTCTGCATGATCGATGTGCTGGATACCTCAAGAATGGGCATCGTATTTCCGGAGCAGAAGATTGATGCTACCGGCAAGAGCTTTCTGTCCAAATGCGCGGCCTTTGTATCCGGAAAAGACTATCGCATGTACCGGATCGACAAATGGAAGGTCGCCATTGCAGCCCCCTCCTTTATGGTGTCCCTGAAGGGCTTTTCCGAGGATATGAAGCTGCTGCAGAGAAGGCTTTTTGAAACCTCTGAGCAGTTTATCGCCATCGTTCCGGTCTTTTGTATCATCAACGGTGCGGATGCCGATACCATCGGCTCTGTTTATACCACGGCCCGTTTGGAGATGATGCATAAAAATGTCCAGTTCTATGTCTGCGACGGAACGCCGGAGGAAATAGACGAGGAAAGCATCCGGGAGCGTTATCACATGGTCAATGTGATCAATTACGCGCTGTCCCATGATAAGGTGATCCCGTATTTCCAGGGGATCTATGACAATCGGGAAAAAGGGATCCACCATTATGAATCCCTGATCCGGCTGGAGGATGAAAACGGCAAGGTCTATTATCCGGGCAGCTTTCTGGATGTGGCCAGATCCTTTGGCCTGTTGTATGACGAGCTTTCCCGGACCATGGTCAGAAAGGTGTTTGAGAAATTCAAGGACAGTCCGGACAGAAGCGTCAGCATCAATCTGGGCATGCGGGATATCCAGAATAAAGAGATGACGGATTATATCTATGAATTTCTGGCCACAGCCAGGTATCCGGGTAACTTCGTGTTTGAGATTCTGGAAAATGAGGATGTGGATGATTATGAGCTGCTGATCGGCTTTGTGGATCGCATCCATAAGCTCGGAGGTCTGGTTTCCATCGATGATTTCGGGAGCGGATATTCCAACCTGCAGCATCTGGCAAGCATACATTCGGACTATATCAAGATCGACGGCTCCATCGTCAGAAACTGCTGTGAGGATCCCGAGTCGGAGAACCTGATGTCTCTGGCCTTTGCGAAGGCAATGGAGGAAAAAAGGTATCAGTCCGGACGAAACAGGAACTTTGCGTTTATGATCAATACGGTGAATCATGGCCTGTCCGGAGAACAGGGGCTTGAGAATGTGATCCGGCATTTTTCCGAGACGGCCTTTCACGATGCGGCCCTGTATCTGTTTGAAAAGCCGGTGGAATATGATCCCGCAAATCCGGAAAGCATTCCGGCCACGATCCATCTTAGGTGCGTGGCAAAGGACGGCAATTTGTTTGTTGTGCCCAAGGAGCGCCGGGAGGGTGCGGTAACGGAGATCTATTCCAGGAACGAGATTCCCTACGAAGCCAAGGGCTATACCTCGTTTCCGCTCTTTTACGGAAAACTGCTGTTTGGGATCCTTGTGGGAGGCATCAACCGGAACCTGATGGAAACCGGAGAGTATCTTTCCTTCCTTTTGGGAAAGACGATTTATACGAATCTGCTTTTGCCCGGATGAACGCGAACAGACGTTCTTAAAACCTGTGGACAAAACGAAAAAGGGATGGTACACTACTTAGGTGTAGCATCCTTTTTATTCAGTCAGGGAGTTTTGACAGTTATGGATTTTAAACTGCATTCAGAGTATCAGCCGACCGGTGACCAGCCGGAGGCAATAAAGGAATTGGTGGATGGGTTCAAGGCGGGCAACCAGTTTGAAACCCTGCTTGGCGTTACCGGCTCGGGCAAGACCTTCACCATGGCCAATATCATACAGCAGCTGAACAAGCCGACGCTTGTCATAGCGCACAATAAGACACTGGCAGCGCAGCTCTACGGGGAGTTTAAGGAGTTCTTTCCGGAGAACGCGGTGGAGTATTTTGTCTCCTACTATGATTATTATCAGCCGGAGGCCTACGTGCCCCAGACGGATACCTATATTGAAAAGGATTCCTCGATCAACGATGAGATCGACAGACTCAGACTGTCCGCTACGGCATCGCTTGCAGAGCGCCGGGATGTGGTGGTGATCTCTTCGGTATCCTGCATCTACGGCATCGGAAGTCCGGACGATTACATGAACATGATGGTTTCCCTGCGGCCCGGACAGATCAAGGACCGGGATGATGTGATCCGGGAGCTGATCGAGATCCAGTATGACCGCAACGACCTGGATCTGGACCGCGGCACCTTCCGCGTGCGCGGGGATGTACTCGAGATCAATCCCGCGACCGGAAGCGATTTTATCATCAGGGTGGAGTTTTTCGGAGATGAGATCGACCGGATCACCGAGGTGGATCTGCTGACGGGGAATGTCCATGCCCTGCTGGAGCATGCCTCCGTGTTTCCCGCATCCCACTATGTGGTGCCCAGGGAAAAGATCACCCGCGCCTGTCAGGAGATTGAAAAGGAGCTGGAGCAGCAGGTGAAATACTTCAAGGGAGAGGATAAGCTCCTTGAGGCCCAGCGGATCTCGGAGCGTACCAATTTCGATGTCGAGATGCTGATGGAGACCGGCTTTTGCAGCGGGATCGAGAATTACTCCCGCCATATGAACGGGACGCTGCCGGGACAGCCGCAGCAGACCCTTTTGGATTATTTCAAGGGAGACTTTCTGATCATCATAGACGAGTCTCATATGACGGTTCCGCAGATCCGTGCCATGTATCATGGGGATCGTTCGCGGAAGGAAACCCTTGTTGAATACGGCTTCAGACTGCCCTCGGCGCTGGATAACAGACCGCTGAACTTTACGGAATTTGAAGAGCGGATCGACCAGCTGTTGTTTGTATCCGCTACCCCTGCGCAATATGAAAGTGATCATGAGCTGCTGCGGGCCGAGCAGATCATCCGTCCTACGGGGCTGTTGGATCCCGAGGTGTTTGTGCGCCCTGTCGAGGGACAGATCGATGATCTGATCGCCGAGATCAAAAAAGAGACTGCCGCCCATAACAAGGTGCTGATCACGACACTGACCAAGCGGATGGCGGAGGATCTGACCGGGTATCTGAAGGAAGCACAGATCCGGGTAGAGTATCTGCATTCGGATATTGATACATTGGAGCGCGCTGAGATCATCCGCAATATGCGAATGGACGAATTCGATGTCCTTGTGGGGATCAATCTGCTCAGAGAGGGTCTGGACATTCCGGAGATCTCTCTGGTGGCCATTCTGGATGCGGACAAGGAGGGCTTTCTTCGTTCCCATACCTCCCTGATCCAGACCATCGGCCGTGCGGCGCGTAACGTAAACGGTCACGTGATCATGTATGCGGATACCATTACGGATTCCATGCAGGCCGCCATCGACGAGACGAAGAGAAGAAGAGAGCTGCAGATGGCTTACAATGAAGCCCATCATATTACACCGACCTCGATCAAAAAAGAGATCAGGGATCTGATCGCCATCTCCAAAAAGGTGGATCCGAAGGAGATGAAGATGGAGAAGGACTTCGAATCCATGAACGCCGCGGAGCTGATCCGTCAGATCGAGAAGGTGACAAACGCGATGAAGCGGGCAGCGGCAGAGCTGAATTTCGAGCAGGCCGCCGTTCTGCGCGACCAGATGAGCGAGATGAAAAAGCATCTGCGTGAGATAGACGAGAAGTAGGAGCACTATGGTTTTTTCTACAGTAATCTTTCTGTGTGCATTTTTGCCGATCACGATCATTGCATATTATAGTATGCCGAAGGCTTGCAAGAACTATGTGCTTTTGCTGGCAAGTCTGTTTTTTTATGCCTGGGGAGAGCCCAGGGCTGTTTTTGTCATGCTGTTTTCGATCCTGTGCAACTACCTGTTGGGGCTTGGGATCACTTCGGCGCGGCGAAAAAAGCTGTTCCTTGGTCTGGCGCTTTTTGCCAATCTGGGGATTTTGTTTGTGTTTAAATATCTGACCTTTGCCACAGAGAATTTGCATCGGCTGAGCGGCCGGATCCCTATTGTTCAGATTGCGCTTCCCATCGGGATCTCCTTTTATACCTTTCAGGGACTGAGCTATGTCATTGATGTATACCGGGGAGAAGAGGCGCAGAAAAATCCGTTTTCACTGGCGCTTTATATTTCCATGTTTCCCCAGCTCATAGCCGGTCCCATCGTGCGGTATGCGGATGTGAGCAGACAGCTGAAGGAGCGTGTCCATGATCCGCAGCTGTTTTATGAAGGGAGCAGGAGGTTCATCCTCGGACTTGCCAAGAAGGTGATTTTGGCAAACCAGATGGGAGCCCTGGCGGATCTGATCATGGAGAGTGATTATTCGGTGATGAGCACACCGGCCGCCTGGCTGGGAACCCTTGCCTACACCCTGCAGATCTATCTGGATTTTTCGGCCTATTCCGATATGGCCATCGGACTTGGAAAGCTGTTTGGATTTTCCTTTAAGGAAAACTTTGATATGCCCTACCTGTCAACCTCAGTCCGGGAGTTCTGGCGCAGATGGCATATGTCACTGTCCGGATGGTTTCGGGATTATCTGTATATTCCGCTCGGCGGAAGCAGGACGGGGAATGTGTATCTGCACCTCTTCATCGTCTTTCTGGCAACCGGGATCTGGCACGGCGCCGGCTGGGGCTTTTTGTTCTGGGGGATCTGGCATGGGATGTTTGTGATCGCGGAGCGGGCTGTCGGCAAAAGCCTGCCGGGAAAGAAAGGGCAGGATGCACGTTTGCAAAAACAGGCCGGACGAAGCGTGCTTTCGAAGCTTGCCGGAGGGGTATATACCATGCTGGTGGTGATGATCGGCTGGACCCTTTTCAGGATCGTGGAGATCGGACCTTTTTTTGCCTACCTGAAGGTGTTGCTTGGCCTTCGGGCAGGAACCTATACAGCCTTCGGGCTTCGGCATTATCTGACCAACCAGAGGATCTTTTATCTCGTACTCAGTATTCTGGTAAGCCTGCTGCTTGACAGATGGATCAAGGAGCCTTTTGTCAAAAGGATCATCAGCCGAAAGGAAGGCAAGGCCGGGGAGAATAAAAAAGTTAGCGATGGCTTACTTTTTGCGATCGATACGGCGGAGAAGCTGCTGCTGCTTTTGCTTTTGATCATCTGCTTTATCTTCATGATCAACAGTACCTATAACCCGTTTATCTATTTCCGGTTCTGACAGCGTAAAAACAGAGAAGAATCTTAAGCGTATGAAAGAAGAGAAGCAAAAAACAGAGAATAGAAGATGGAGATCCGTCAGCAACATCCTCTTTGCCCTGATCTTTGTGGGGATGCTGCTGTATCCCTTTTTGCGGCTGGATACCACAGAGGTGATCGATTCCGAGACGGAGAATCGCAGGATGACCATGTGGCCCGGATTTTATCCGGACGGCTCCTACAATGAATGGTACGGACATTATGTGGAGGATCGCGTGGCCTTTCGCGAGGAAGCGGTGCGCGTTTACATGGACAGTGTGTATGCGTTGTTCGGGGAGTTTGCGGAGAAGCTGCATATGTATGGCAAAAAGCAGGAGATCTTCCCTGCAGATGAAGGGTATCTGGCTGCATACCAGCATCTGGCCACGGATGAGGCGCTGATCGATGACCTGGTGACGTATCTGGATCGCAGCAACCGGTATCTGAAGCAGAAACACATTCCCTTCGTGTTTCTGGCGGGACTGGATAAGAAAACGGTCTATCCGGAGTATATGCCCGACGACATCCATGTGGATGAGAGCAGGGAGAGCATCATGGAGAATCTGTCCCGGAAGCTGGATGAGAAACAGGTGCCCTATGTGATCCCGGTGGAAGAGTTTCGCGCAGCGGCCACCAGGGATGAAAACCGCATCTACAATCAGACCTGCGACAGTGCGCACTGGAATGAAAATGGTCTGATGCTGGCACTTTCCCTGCTGCAGGATGAGATCATCAAGCAGCAAAAGGAGATAAGCGGGGATACAACGCTTACCCCCATCCGTCCGGAGCTTTTCAAAAAGAAAACAGAGACGGCCAGGCTGGAGTTTTTGTCGCTTCCGCTGACGGAGGAGGTTCCGGTCTATGACCTTCGCAAAAAACAGAAGAAAGCGCTTGTGTCGGAGGATGGCTTTATCGATACCATCGAGCATATAGAGGGTCCCTATGTGATGCATCTAAGCTGCGAGAATGCTGCCACGGATCAGACGATCCTGGTGTTTGGAGACAGCTTTTTGCAGAGCCATATGCATCTGTTCTGTCAGCAATATCATGACGTTTACGGCTTTGGCAGACAGAACTATGAACATTTGCAGCTGTATGTGGAAACCCTGCAGCCGGATGTGGTGGTATTTGAAAATGCCGAGCGCGCCTTCGTGGATGATCTGTATAACTACACGAATCTGGCGGGCGTGACCTATCCCGGAGTACAATGATATGCTTTTGCATGACGGATGACCGATGAATGGACGATGCCGGCGGATCCTATGGCGCCGGATGACCATAAAGATGCAAAAACAGAACGAAACAAAAAAGAAACAGGAACGTAACAGAAAAGTAGCAGAAAAGAAACAGGAAAGAAGAACAGGTATGGACGAAAAAAAAGAAGTGATCAGAATACGGGGAGCGAGGGAGCACAACCTGAAGAACGTCGATGTTACGATCCCCAGAAACAAGCTGGTGGTGCTGACCGGATTATCCGGCTCGGGAAAATCCTCACTGGCCTTTGATACCATTTACGCCGAAGGACAGCGCAGGTATATGGAATCCCTTTCTTCCTACGCAAGGCAGTTTTTGGGACAGATGGAAAAGCCCAATGTGGAGAAGATCGACGGTCTTTCTCCCGCCATCTCCATCGACCAGAAATCCACCAACCGCAATCCCCGATCCACCGTGGGAACCGTGACGGAGATCTATGACTACTTCAGGCTCCTTTATGCCAGAGTGGGAACGCCCCATTGTCCCAGCTGCGGCAGGGTGATCAAAAAACAGAGCGTGGATCAGATGGTGGATTCCATCATGGGACTTTCGGAGCGGACGAAGATCCAGATCCTTGCACCCATCGTCAGAGGACGGAAGGGAATGCATGAAAAGGTGCTCGAGCGGGCCAAGCGAAGCGGCTATGTCCGTGTCCGTGTCGATGGCAATATGTACGAGCTTTCCGAAGAGATCAAAATGGAGAAAAACATCAAGCATAACATCGAGATCGTCGTGGATCGTCTGATCGTGCGCGACGGGATCCAGAGAAGGCTGACAGACTCTTTGGAAAATGCCATGTCCCTGTCCGAGGGGCTGATCCTTGTGGATGTGGACGGAGGGGAGGAGCTGACCTTTTCCCAGAGCTTTTCCTGTCCGGACTGTGGGATCAATATCACGGAGATCGAGCCACGGAGTTTTTCCTTTAACAACCCCTTCGGCGCCTGCCCTGTCTGTGCGGGTCTGGGCTATAAGATGGAGTTTTCCCCCGATCTGATGATCCCGGACCAGAGCCTTTCCATCAACCAGGGTGCTATTGTGTGCAGCGGCTGGCAGAGCGCCAATAAATCCACCAGCTTTACCAATGCGGTGCTGCAGGCACTGGCAAAGCATTATCATTTTTCCCTGGATACACCCTTTGAGGACTATCCGCAGAAGATCAAGGATCTGATCATCCATGGTACCGATGGAGAAGAGGTACAGGTCTATTATGAAGGACAGCGCGGAAAGGGCGTTTATCCCGTCGCCTTTGAGGGACTGATCCGCAATGAGGAGCGCCGGTATCGGGAGACCTTTTCGGAAAGCCAGAAGGCGGAGTATGAAAAGTATATGTCCATCACCCCCTGCAAGGAATGCGGCGGCATGCGTCTGAAAAAAGAGTCCCTTGCGGTGACTGTGGCGGATAAGAATATTTATGAGATTACCAATATGTCCATCGGAAAGCTGGGAAGGTTCCTTCAGGATATCCCTCTGACGAAGCAGGAGGAGATGATCGGACACCAGATCTTAAAGGAGATCCGAAGCCGTGTCAGCTTTTTGAATCATGTGGGACTGGAATACCTGTCCCTTTCCAGAGCAACGGGGACCCTGTCCGGCGGAGAGGCCCAGCGCATCCGACTTGCCACGCAGATCGGTTCCGGCCTTGTGGGCGTTTGCTACATCCTGGATGAGCCCAGCATCGGTCTGCATCAGCGCGACAACGATAAGCTGCTGCAATCTCTGAAGGATCTGCGGGATCTGGGAAATACCCTGATCGTGGTAGAGCATGATGAGGACACCATGCGCCAGGCAGACTGGATCGTGGATATCGGACCCGGCGCCGGCTCGGAGGGCGGCGAGGTCGTAGCAGAGGGGACCGCGGAGGATATCATGAACACGCCGGGCTCCATCACCGGGGATTATCTTGCGGGCAGACGGAGCATTCCGGTGCCGCATATGCGCAAGCGCCCCACCGGCTGGCTGAAGGTCAAAGGGGCCGCCCAGAACAATCTGAAGCAGGTGGATGTGGATATTCCCCTGGGTGTCATGACCTGCGTTACAGGGGTATCCGGCTCCGGAAAATCCTCTCTGGTCAATGAGATCATCTACAAACGGCTGGCCAGGGATCTGAACCGGGCGCTGACCATCCCCGGAAAGCATAAGGCCATAGAGGGGATCAAACAGCTCGACAAGGTGATCGACATCGACCAGTCGCCCATCGGCAGAACGCCAAGATCCAATCCGGCCACTTATACGGGGCTTTTTGATGATATCCGGGATCTGTTTGCATCCACCCAGGATGCCAAGGCCAAGGGCTATAAGAAGGGGCGTTTTTCCTTCAATGTCAAGGGCGGCCGTTGTGAGGCCTGCTCCGGCGACGGGATCATCAAGATCGAAATGCACTTTTTACCGGACGTCTATGTGCCCTGCGAGGTCTGCGGGGGCAAGCGTTATAACCGGGAGACGCTGGATGTGCTCTACAAGGGCAAGAGCATTGCAGATGTACTGGATATGACGGTGGAGGAGGCACTTCCGTTTTTTGCCAACCTGCCGAAGATCCAGAGAAAGGTCCAGACCATGTATGATGTGGGACTTTCCTATATCAAGCTGGGACAGCCCTCCACCACACTCTCCGGCGGTGAGGCCCAGCGCGTGAAGCTGGCCACGGAGCTTTCGAGGCGCTCCACGGGAAAGACGATCTACATTCTGGATGAGCCCACCACGGGACTGCACTTTGAGGATGTCAGAAAGCTGGTGGAGATTTTGCAGCGACTGGCAGAGGGCGGCAACTCGGTGCTGGTCATCGAACACAACCTGGATGTGATCAAGACCGCCGATTACATCATCGATATCGGTCCGGAGGGCGGAGACCGGGGCGGACAGATCGTGGCCGCCGGAACGCCGGAGGAGGTTGCAAAGGTCAAAGAATCCTACACCGGGCAATACATTCGGAAAATGCTGGAAAAAGAAGACAAAGCGCCTGTTAAAAAAGAGAAAAAAAGCCGTAAAAAACAGGGCTAAGGTTTTTATGAAAAAGTGTCGATATAAGAGGTAACGAAAACAGTATATCACGCAGGGACGCATCTTATTAGGGAAAGGATTACCCAAAATATAGGTGCGTCCCTGTGTCTTGATACAAGATTTTGCACAAAGGAAGAAATCGAAAAATCCTTTGAAAATATGCCTCTTATGCGTTATAATTTATCTGTATGTCCAGATGTAGATAAGACAAGAGCGAAAGAATGCGGAAAGGGGCATGAATATGCAATATACAGATATCGGAATCGATCTGGGTACCGCGAGTATCCTGGTTTATATCAGAGGTAAGGGTGTTGTGCTCAAGGAGCCCAGCGTTGTGGCATTTGACAGAGACACCAATAAGATCAAAGCCATCGGCGAGGATGCCCGCCTGATGCTGGGAAGGACTCCCGGCAATATCGTGGCCGTAAGACCCCTGCGACAGGGCGTTATATCGGATTACAGCGTAACCGAGAAGATGATGAAGTATTTCATTCAGAAGGCACTGGGAAGGAAGTCCTTCCGCAAGCCCAGGATCGCGGTCTGCGTACCGAGCGGCGTTACCGAGGTGGAGAAGAAGGCAGTTGAGGATGCGACCTACCAGGCAGGTGCAAGAGAGGTATCCATCATCGAGGAGCCCATCGCTGCTGCCATCGGCGCAGGCATCGACATCAGCAAGCCCTGCGGCAATATGATCGTGGATATCGGCGGCGGTACTTCGGATATCGCAGTCATCTCTCTGGGAGGCACCGTAGTCAGTGCATCCATCAAGATCGCGGGAGATGATTTTGATGAAGCCATCGTTCGTTATATGAGAAAGAAACACAATCTTCTGATCGGTGAGCGTACCGCAGAGGATCTGAAGATCAAGATCGGAAGCGCCTATAAGAGCGTGGAAGTGGATGTTGCCCAGGTAAGGGGCAGAAACCTCGTGACCGGACTTCCCAGAACCGTGGAAGTGACCAGCGAGGAAATGGAAGAAGCACTGCGCGAAGCAACCAGCCAGATCATTGATACGATCCACAGTGTGCTGGAGAAAACGCCGCCCGAGCTGGCAGCGGATATCGCGGATCGAGGAATCGTACTGACGGGTGGAGGATCCCTGCTTGCAGGACTGGAGGATCTGGTCCATGCAAAGACCGGCATCAATACCATGACGGCAGAGGACCCCATGACCTGTGTGGCCATCGGAACCGGAAAGTACGTGGAATTCCTTGCCGGATACAGAGAAGAAATCTGACAAAGAATCAGTACGGAGGAAGAATATGGTAAAAGGTCTCTACACGGCATATACGGGTATGCGCCATCAGCAGAACAGGATGGATATCCTTTCCAACAACATGGCGAACTCCGCAACGGTGGGCTTTAAAAAGGAAGGCGCCACCAACCAGGCATTTAAGGATGTACTGGCATACCGCATCAAGGACGCCACGGACGGCTGGCGTGGTGTAGGGGTCGGAAAGATGAATCTGGGAGTCAAGATCGGGGAAAGCTATACCGATTATTCCCAGGGCGGCTTTCATGCAACGGACAATGTATTCGATCTTGCCATTGGCGGCGAGGGCTTTTTTGCCATCGAATATACCAACAAGGCAGGGGTAACCTCCACCAAATATACCAGAGACGGCTCCTTTACGCTGGACGTAGACGGGGATCTGGTAACCAAGGACGGAGATTTCGTCCTGGATCAAAACGGAAAACACATCAAGCTGGATCCCATGAAGGAGACTGCCATTGACGCGAAGGGAAACATTACCCAGGGCGGGCAGACCCTTGCAAGGGTCCGGGTCGTAGATTTTGAAGATTACAACTACTTAGAGCACTTCGGAGAAAACTTCTACCAGCCGGTAGAGGGTTATCAGTTAAAAGAAACAGACGCAAAGGTCTTTTCCGGATATCTGGAGCAGTCCAATGTAACAGTTGTCAGCGAAATGGTGGAGCTGATCTCCATTTCCCGGGCCTATGATGCGAATCAGAAGGTGATCCAGACCATTGACGGATCCCTTGATATTGCGGCGAACCAGCTCGGCAAGCTGAACGGATGATACTAAGGAGGTAATCTTATGGTCAGAAGCTTATGGTCGGCGGCAACCGGAATGCATGCACAGCAAACCAATCTGGACGTCATTGCCAACAACCTTTCCAATGTCAATACAACAGGATATAAGACGGATGTTGTGGAGTTTAAATCCCTGCTTTATCAGAATATGCAGACGGAGACCACAACAGCCAACGGTGCCAATAAACCCATCGGTTCCCAGGTGGGCCTCGGCGTCCGCCAGGCTGCCATTACGGGAATCTTCCGCCAGGGGAGTCTTTTGGAATCGTCGTCCAGTTCCTCCTTTGCCATCGAAGGAAACGGATTTTTCCAGATCCAGACCGAGAGCGGGGAAAAGCAGTATACCAGAAACGGTAACTTTATCTGGGCTACGGACCGCGTAAACGGACAGGATGCACTGACGCTTACCACCTCCGACGGACGCCCGGTACTGAGTTCTACCGGACAGAAGATCTCCATTCCCACCAAGCGTGCCAACGGCAGCGTGATCGTAGCCAACCAGATCGAGATCACCGGAGAAGGCGAGATCGGATACCCGGATGAAACCGGAAATATCAGATCCATGGGCGTGAAGATCGGTGTATATCAGTTCCAGAATCCGTCGGGTCTTTACAAGCATAATAACAGCCTCTACGCCGTAACCGAAGCCAGCGGCCAGGCCATCAACGAGGCAACCGCTACGGGAATTCAACAGAGCAGAGTGGTACAGGGCTATATAGAGGGCAGCAACGTGCAGGTGGCAGATGAAATGGTGAATATGATCGTTGCCCAGAGAGCCTACGAAATGAACTCCAAGGTCATCCAAACGACGGATAGTATGATGGATACCGCTAACAACTTGAGACGTTAACGAGCAAGGCAAGGATGTGCGTTTTCATCGGCTCGTCTGCTTGCAGAAACGAGACGATGGAAACGTGCAGACTTATCTCGCGACAGCGAGACATCGAGAAAACCGCAGGTTTTCGAAGATGGGCTTGCGAGTTGAGGTAT
>JAILHW010000215.1 GCA_024695605.1 Lachnospiraceae bacterium
TCTGCATTTGCTCTTTTGCTGGTAGGTGTCCTGGGTGCAGTAGCTGTGGCGCTGTTGTATCTGGATAAGCTTCCGTTCCATCTTTACGGATCCTCCAAGGTGCTGATCTGCGTTGTGATGGAAGTTATGTTTGTGGCCTTCCTGGTAGGCGGATACATGATGCTGAAGGGTTATAAGACCCTTTTGGAAGTGGCTGATATGGAAGAGGCTAAGATCGATCAGATCAAGGCTTTCCTGGAGGAAACCGTAACCGCTGAGTACGTGGATCAGAAGGCAGCAGAGCATCTGCCCGATGGCAGAAGCCTTTCCGATCTGTCTGAGGAGCAGGTTTACTTCCCCAGAATGGAAGCCATTAAGGCAGCCATCCGGGAAAATGCTCCGGACGTGGATAAGCTTCTTGTGGAGAAACTGTCCGATGATTGGTATTCAGGTCTCTTTGGAGAGGAATAAGACAGCATGAAGATCGATATCCTCTGCGTAGGAAAAATCAAAGAAAGCTATTTAAGGGAAGGCGTTTTGGAATACAAAAAACGCCTTTCGCGTTATTGTGATCTGAACATCCTGGAGATGGCGGATGAAAAGACGCCGGAGAATGCCTCTGACAGGGAACGAGAGCTGATCCTGGAAAAAGAGGGAGACAGACTTTGGGGACACGTAGCAGAATCTGCCTATGTCATCGCACTTGTCATCGAAGGCAAACAGCTTTCCTCTACAGAGCTTTCCAAAAAACTGGATGAGATCCAGGTCATGGGTAAGAGCCATATCCAGTTTGTCATCGGCGGATCCCTGGGGCTTACGGATAAGATTCAGAAGAGAGCAGACCTGAAGCTGAGCTTTTCCAAAATGACATTTCCCCACCAGCTTATGCGCATGATCCTGCTGGAGCAGATCTACAGAAGCTTTCGCATCAGCCGCAACGAGCCTTACCATAAGTAAGAATTGTAAGCTGGCCGGAGAGTTATCCTTTGACAATAAAAACAAAGGATGAAAACCACTACTTGACGAATGGATTTTTTCTGCTATAATGTTCTTGTGTGTTTTCAAACATATAAATAACCCACAGTCGTTCGCTAAGGGACGAAGGGAGGTCAGGGGCTAGTCTATGTCGAATGTAATCGTAAAAGAGAACGAATCTTTGGATAGTGCACTGCGTCGTTTCAAGAGAAGCTGCGCTAAAGCTGGAATCCAGCAGGAGATCCACAAAAGAGAGCACTATGAGAAGCCGAGCGTAAGACGTAAGAAAAAGTCTGAAGCAGCTCGCAAGCGCAAATACAACTAAGTATGAATGAGAAAGCCTCCGATTTTTTCGGAGGTTTTTTTGCGGTAAGAGACAGATTTCTTTTTTTGTGATATCATATACGAAGCAGAAGGAATTGTTTCAAGCGGGGAAGGTTACAATGGAAAAAATATTTCAGATTGGCGTCCTGATCGGAAATGTGCATACACAGCATCCTATGGAACTGATCAGGGGAATCTGTGAAGCCGCTAAGGGGGAAAACGTGAATATCACGTTTTTTGTCGGTGTACAGGGAAACGCATTGGACTTTTGGAGCAGAGACGTCGATGAAAACGATCTGTCTTCATACAATTATCAGTATAATTCACTTTATGACTATTCTTTGATCGCCGGTCTCGATGCGATCATTATTTCCTATGGAACCTTATGTATTTATCTGGACAGAGACAATAGGGAGGAATTTGTTTCCAAGTTCCGAAGTGTGCCTCTTGTGATCCTGGAAGAGTATGATGAAGAGGCAACGGACAGCTTCCTGATCAGTGATAACTACGGCAGCATGTACATGATCGTGGAACATCTGGTTTCAGTACACCAATATAAAAAGATCCTGTATTTAAGCGGCCCGAAAAACAATACGGACTCTAACGAAAGAGAGCATGCCTACAGGGATGTAATGCAGAAATACGGCCTTCAGATTGAGGCGGGTATGGTGGAATACGGGGATTATTCCGCTGAGGTGGACGAGCTGGTGGAAAGGCTTTTGGATCATAATCCGGATGCTGAAGCCATTGTCTGTGCCAATGATGAGATGGCCTCCAGCGTTTACTGTGTCTGCAAAAAAAGAGGCATCCGTCCCGGCAGCGATCTGGCAGTAACCGGATATGATGATGTGGATTTTGCCAAGCGAATGGATCCGCCGCTTACAACAGCTAACCAGGACGGATTGGATATGGGATTCCGCGCTTTGAAATGCGCCGTTTCCCTATGCAGGGATCCGAGACCCGTAAAAATGAAGCTGCCGGCCAGATTTTTACAGAGACAGTCCTGCGGCTGCCGGGATCGGCATTCGGATGCGGCAGGCGGGCTGGAAGCGGTACTTAACCGGATTGAAGGTGCGGAGGATGCAGAAGGTATCCGCGCCGCTGTTTTCAATGCCGCAGAGAGTTCTTTCCAAAGTATTGCATCTGATCAGTCCCTTGACCATGGAAGGGAATACTTCAGCATTATGATCGAAATGCTGATCAGACAGATCGTTGATGGAAATCTGACGGAAAAGGAAATGACGGATCGTGCCTTAGCGCAGATACAGGCACTTTGTGAAAAAGAAGGAGCCGTAGCGCTTGAGTTCACCGGCTTTACAAGCTGTTTTCATGAGCTTATATTGTTCTTTATGCAAAAGACCGAAGATCACGAGCTGATCCTTCGTTTTGAAAAGGTACTGCAGGTAACGGATAACTATGTCACAGCCTATCTGATGCGATCCTCCGAAGAGAGGATCACGATGCTTCTGAAAAGAAGCTGGACGGCACCTGCAACGATCCAGTATATGATCGAGAAGGTGGATGATGAAAATGCCTTCCATCGTCTGGCACTGGAAAATACGATCTCTCAGGGAGCCAAAAGCGCTTACCTGTATCTGGCACCTGAGCCGATCCGCTATGACAGAAACAAAAACTTTTCCTGTCCGGAAAAGTTGGAACTGGCTGCTGAATACAGTGACGGTACCATGAAACTCTATGATCTGGGAAACCGTCCCATCGTTACGCAGAAGGATGGGCTTTCCTCTCATTATCCGTCTACGCCGGAACATACTTATGTGGCGTTTATGCTGTTTGCCAAAGCTTTCCAATATGGTATTATGCTCTGCGAGATCGAAGCGTCGTCCATCGGCTTGTTGTATGGTGTTGCACTGCAGATCAGTACTGCCAAGGCCTATATGCAGATCAGCAGACAGGAAAATGAAGCGAAACAGCAGCTGTATGAGACGCTGAAGGAATTAAGTGACAAAAACAAGGTCCTGGGCTTTATTTCGGAAACAGATGCCTTGACAGGGCTGTATAACCGCCGCGGATTTATGGAACGTGCCATGAAAGAAGTGGTCGCACACGCCGGAAGCAGGGCAGTTCTCTTTTTCTCCGATCTCGACCATTTAAAGCAGATCAATGATGATTTCGGACATACGGACGGAGATTTTGCCTTGGAGAATGCTTCTGCAATCCTGAAAGAAACGGTATGCAGTTTCAGGGAAGATGGAACTGTCTGCGGCAGGATCGGCGGCGATGAGTTTATATCCCTGATGATCTGTGAGACAGATCGGGATGCTGAAGCCGTTATGGAACGTTTGAAGGAAAAGATACGGGAGTTTAATGAACACTGTGACAAACCGTATTATGTGGAGTTTTCCACCGGCTGCCATCTGTTTACCTGTTCGGAGAATTATTCTGTGGCAGAACTGGCGGGAGAATCTGATGCGGCTCTCTATGAGGCAAAAAAGAAAAGACGTGTAAGTATTGTGAAGGCTGATGATCGGGCGCATGATGATCAGTTGTTGAGAAGCAGGGGCTGAACCGTGATAGTAAAGAAACAGAGTGCTTTTTTACAATGGATTCAAACATTGCAAAACATTAGCAGGTATGCTATACTTCACAATATATTGCGTTTTTTGCGTTCCGCGGACACAAGAGTGGTTTGCATATATATAAGAAACCTGCAGCGCAATATACCTTGAGGAGTGGATCGGGTCAATGGCGGCCCGCCTGTTTTGAAAAAATGAGGTAGGAGATGTTTCCGTTACATATCGCACCGGAATTTTTGCATGTGACCAAGCTGCAGCTTGTGGAGTGCTTTGTGATCTACAGCATATTAGGATGGCTGGTGGAGTCGGCTTATATGAGCATCTGCGAAAAGAAGCTGACCAACAGAGGGTTTGGATTCGGGCCGTTTTGTCCCATCTACGGCTTTGGGGCAACCATCGGCGCAGTGGTGCTTTCCCCGTTTCGTGCATCCTGGCCCGTGCTGTATGTGGTCAGCGCAGTGGGTGCTACGATCTTCGAGCTGTTCGTGGGCAGACTGATGCAGTTTTTCCTTGGAGATTTCTGGTGGGATTATCGGGAAAAGCCCTTCAACTACGATGGCATCATCTGTCTGGAGAGTACACTGGGCTGGGGACTGTACGGCATCATAGTAGTCAAATGGCTGCATCCCTATACGCTGTTTCGTACGGCGATGATCCCGCAGCTTGTGGGCAAGGTGGTCTGCTTTGTGATCCTTGCCGCTTATATGATCGACTTTATCTATCATGTGCTCCTGGCGCTGCATATCGATCTGCAGCAGTCCATTGCCGAGCGCAGTATGCACGCGGCAGCATTGGCCAGAGAGAAGACCACGAATGCCATCCATCTGGTGGGGGAGAAAAAAGACCTTGCCATCGAGATGATGCAGGATAAACGCGATATGGCCCTGGAGCTGATGCATGATAAAAGGGATCTTGCCATCGGCATCATGCAGGATAAACGGGATCTGGCCCTGGAGCTGGTACATGATAAAAAGGATGCCGTGACCGGGAAGGTCAGGGAAAAGAGACAGGCGGTGCTGAACTGGTACCGGGAACATCGCTGGAGATAACAAATGGGAAAGGTGCTCTTAATCGCAGCAGCGCTTCTTTTGTTGCTGCTCGTGATCTGTGCGATCGCAGATACAAACCGGTTTGTAACGGTAACGTACCGGCTTTCGGCCGGCTTAGGAAAACGCCCCTTTCGGTGCGTTTTTTTATCGGACATACATGAGAAGGTTTACGGAAGGAACAATGACAGACTTTTTTCGGCCATCGATGCCTGTGAACCGGAGTGTATCCTGATCGGCGGAGATATGATGAAGGCCGTTCCCGGCGTGGATGTGCAGTGGACGCTGGATTTTGTTAAACGGCTGCGGGAAAAGTACCCGGTCTATTATGCCTATGGGAATCATGAGCATAGGTTGTTTTTATACCCCGAGCGCTACGGCGATGCGGGACAGAGACTGCAGCAGGGACTGGATGAGCTGGGTGTTGTCAGTCTGGTAAACGAATCCGTCTATCTGGAGGAGCAGGGGATCAGCCTGTCGGGGCTTAAGATCCACAAGCGCTTCTATCGAAGAGGAAGGCTGCAGCATTTGGAGCCGGAGCAGATGCAAAAATGGCTAAAGCCTGTGAGGCAGCCGGGATTTAAGATCCTGCTGGCCCACAATCCGGATTACTTTTCCACCTATCAGAAGTGGGGCGCGGATCTGGTGCTTTCGGGACATGTGCACGGCGGCATCGTAAGGCTTCCTGTATTGGGAGGCGTGGTATCCCCACGGATCGCCCTGTTTCCAAAGTATGATGGCGGCCGGTTTGATGAGAGCGGGAAAACCATGATCGTCAGCCGTGGACTTGGCGTGCATACGCTGCCCGTCAGATTGTTCAATCCGGGGGAGCTTGTGAATCTGATCATCGAATAATATGTGGTGATCGGAACTGAACATAAAGGAAAGAAACTATGGCACTGGAAGTAAAGCTGCAGGTGTTCGAGGGACCGCTCGAGCTGTTGCTGTTTTTGATCGAAAAGAATAAAGTGGATATCTATGATATCCCCATCGTACTGATCACGGATCAGTACCTGGAGTATCTGGACCGGATGCAGCAGCAGGATATGAATACCATGAGCGAGTTTCTGGTCATGGCGGCGACGCTGATCGATATCAAATGCAGGATGCTGCTTCCCCGTCAGCAGGATGAAGACGGGCAGGAGGAGGATCCCAGAGAAGAGCTGGTACAAAAACTGTTGGAATACAAGATGTACAAATACATGGCCGGCGAACTGGCAGATCGGCACATCGATGCCAGAAAGAACTTTTACAAGGGCAGGACGATCCCGAAGGAGATCAGCGAGTATGTGCCAAAGCCGGAGCTTGGAGACATGCTTTCCGATATCACCTTAAAGCAGCTTCGTGAGATCTTTGAGGCCGCCATCAAGCGCCAGGAGGATAAGATCGATCCCATCCGTGCGGGCTTCGGCAAGATCGAGCGCGAAGAGGTCAGCATGGAGAAAAAGACCGGCTACATCGTTCATTATCTGCGGGATCACAAAAAGATCAGCTTCCGGGATCTTCTGGAAAAACAGAACTCCAAGGTGGAGGTCATTGTGACCTTCCTTGTGGTGCTGGAGCTGATGAAGGTGGGCGCCGTGGATATCCGCCAGGAGGAGACCTTCGGTGAGATCGAGATCACCGGACGGGAAATGGACGAAGAGGCCGAGCGCGTATTGATGGAAGCGGTGGCTTCGGAAGTATAAGCCAAAGGAGCAGGGAAATGACGAAAGCAGATAGCAGAAAAAAGTCCGTTTTGGAGGCGGCTCTTTTCACCATGGGAGAATCGGTAGAGGTCGCAAAGCTGGCTGAGTTGATAGAAGAGGATGAAAAAAAGACCAGAAAGCTTCTGGATACTTTGAAAAAGGAATATGAAGAGCGGGAAGGCGGCATGACCATCACCGAGCTGGGAGACAGCGTGCAGATGTGTACGGCACCGCAGTTTTATGAGGATCTGCTGCGGCTGGTAAAGGCACCCAAAAAGTACAACCTGACCGAGGCAATTCTGGAGACCCTTTCCATCGTGGCCTACAAGCAGCCCGTCACGAAGGCGGAGATCGAAAAGATCAGAGGTGTCAGCTCCGATCACGTGGTCAACCACCTGGTTGAGCTGGATCTGATCGGAGAGGTGGGAAGAAAAGAAGCCCCCGGACGGCCGATCCTGTTTGGGACCACGGAGCAGTTTCTCCGATCCTTCGGCGTGAAGTCCCTGACCGATCTGCCGGTGCTCGGTGCAGATACTCGGGCACGTTTTTTGGAGGAAGCAGAGATGGAAGCGGGACTCGATGGGATGGCAGGAACGGAGGAGAATCCGGTGACTGTAGGAGTATAGAAAACTCAGGCCACAGGTAAGAAAGAGACAAATTGGTAATTTTTGATCTGCAAGATGACGTAAGTCATATACAGATTACAGGTTTGCAGAAGAGCGCGACAACAGCACGCTTCGTTTACCCTGAGTGAGCAAGATTTTTACATAGTATAGATTTGCAAGTTGGTGAGAGACCATATATGGATTGCAGATTTGCGGGAGAGCAGCTACACTTCGGGACAAACAAATCATGCAAGACATAAACAGAATAAAAACTCGCACAAGCGAGCATGACACATACACAAAGTACAGAGAAAGGTGATCGTATGAGGAAACGGGATAACAACAGAAGGAACGAGATGCAAAGGAAAGGACGTATGGGCGGGATCTTCCTGCTTATGGCGATCCTTCTTTTTTCGTTTCATCCAAAGGATGTCAGGGCTGAGCAGTATTTAGGGGATGATATTTCCAAGCAGTTTTTGGAGCTTCCGCCCTTTGATGAGGAAGCGGCTGAAAAGACTGCAAAGGAGCTTCAGGAAGCCATGAAGGCTTATGAGGCCGGAGATGAGGAGGCACTTTCCGGACAGGGAAGCGAAGAAGGCGGGTACGATGCCTCAGCATCGGACGATACAATCGGCGTGCTGCCGACAACAGATGCAAGCAGCACCGGCACCGCGGAAGCCCCTACCGAAAATACAGATACAGCAGCCGGCCGGCAGACAGTATCCGATGATCTGTCAGCATCCGAAGCACAGACCCCATCCGATGCACCGATGGCACCCGATATGCAGACGCTTGAGCCGGAGGAGTTTTTTGCCCTTTACGGAACCCCGGAAAGCTTTCTGGAGGAACTGGATGCAGACAGAGAGCCGGGAGACGAGGAGAGCATCAGCGCCGAGGGCGTGAGCATGTTCTATACGGAAAGCGCCGCTACCGAGTATCTGAGAAAACAGATGGTCAAGCGAAAAGAAAAGATCATCTTTGACATGGAGCTTGGGAAAGACAACAGCCAGCTGATGTCCCTGAAAAAGGTACAGTCGCTGCCTTATGAGGACACATTGTTTTCAAAGCCCGATGAAGGCGATTACCTGTTCTGGAGCACGGCTGCCTGGAGGGTCAGCTATCAGTACGTCGGAAAAAACAGGATCCGCTACTATGTCTATGTGAAGTATTTTTCCTCCGCAGCCCAGGAAAAATATGTGGATGCATTCATTACGGCCTTTATCCAGAAGTTCGGACTGGCCAATGCGACGGATCAGGAAAAGATCAGGCTCGTGTACTGGTACATGACCAAGTACATCGTTTATGATTACTATCACCTGGAGCAGAATCCGCATTACGGCCCCATGCGTTCCGCCTACGGTGCGGTGCATGACGGCTCGGCGGTCTGCCAGGGATATGCCAACCTGTTTTACCGTATGATGAGAAAGATGGGTGTTTCCTGCAGGATCGTGACCAGCGAGACCCACGCCTGGAACATCGTGGCACTTGCAGGAAAATACTATAACGGCGATACCACCTGGGATGCCGGCTACACCGCAACGGAGACCGACAGACTGTACCGGTATTTTATGAAGACGGACCAGGATATGTTCATCGATGACGTGCACGGCTCCGAGCATGTCAGAGAGGCCCGCTGCAATTCGGAAAGCTTCTACAGCAATTACCCCATGACGCAGATGTCCTATCCCGTTTCCCTCTGGTATTACGGATCGCTTCTCGGAAGCATTGACCAGCTCAACCAGCTGACGGTAAAAGTAGAAACAGAGGGCGTTCCCGAGAATGCTTCCTATACCACCTTTGCGCTGACGGCGCAGCGCACCAAAAACCGCGAGGCGCAGCTTGCATGGGGAGCTTGTGAGAACGCAGTCCGCTATGATGTCTATGGAAAAAGAGAGGGCGAAAGCTTTATGTGGCTGGCCAGCACGGCAGGCACAAGCGTGGACCTAAAGCTGAAGGACAGCGCTGCCACCAGATACTATGTCTGCGCCATCAATGATGCAGGCAAGGGGTGCGGGATCTCCAAGACCGTATTTTTACCCGCGGGTGAAATCTATGCAAACAAGGGACTTTTGATCAGTGACGGCATCGGCGTTTATAAGATCACGGCTTCGAGTGCAAACAAGAAAACCGTGACCCTGACCAAGTGGCTTGGCTCGGATACCACCGTGGACGTGCCGGATTCCGTGCTTTATGACGGCCTGAGCTACAAGGTGGACCGGATCGGCTCCAACATCGTAAGGAGCAAAAAGAGCATCCGGACTCTGGTCATCGGAACCAATGTGACTACCATTGATAAAAAGGCATTTTCCGGCTGCAGCAGACTTTGTTATGTGGAGATCCGGTCAAAGAAGCTGAAGAAGGTCGGAAAGGAAGCTTTCAAAAAGACCGCTTCCAGCCTTACAGTGATCTGTAAGAAGGGAAAGAAAAAGAAATATCTCAAGCTGATCACAGGTGCCAAAAAAGGAGGGAAGGTGCTTTACGGCAAGCTGTAAAGCGGCGCGAGAAATTTTCCCGAAAATCGTGAGAAACGATATTGTACCAAAAATTTATTTGTGTTATACTTCTTAAGATTGTTTTAGTGTAATTATTTTTTATGGAGGTTTGGAAAATGAGTAATTCTTCTCTAGCGAGACAAAGAATCAACTCTTTGCTCGATGACAACAGCTTCGTTGAAATCGGTGCTTCGGTGACTGCCAGAGCAACGGATTTTAATCTGAAGCCGGCAGAGGCACTCACAGACGGCGTTGTGACCGGCTACGGCGTGATCGATGGAAGACCGGTTTACGTTTACAGCCAGGATGCTTCCGTTCTCGGCGGCAGCGTTGGTGAGATGCATGCAAAAAAGATCGCCCACCTTTACAATCTGGCGATGAAAACGGGTGCGCCCGTGATCGGACTTTTGGATTCTACGGGACTTCGTCTCCAGGAGTCAACCGATGCGCTTGCAGCATTCGGTAAAATCTATCGTAAAATGACCCAGGCATCCGGCGTGATCCCGCAGATCACCGCAGTATTCGGCGGATGCGGCGGTGGACTGGCAGTTCTGACCGGTCTTTCCGATTTTACGTTCATGGAAGAGAAGAAGGGGAAACTCTTTGTCAATTCTCCCAATGCCCTTGCAGGTAACTACACCGAGAAGCTGGATACCGCAGGTGCTAAATTCCAGTCTGAAGAATCCGGCCTTGCAGATTTCGTTTGCGAAGAGGCTGAGATCTATGATCAGATGAGATCCCTCATCACGCTGCTTCCTTCTAATAATGAAGATGAAGTACTGGCTGAGTGCACGGATGATCTGAACCGCTCTGTTGCAAATCTTTCCGCTTTCGGCGGTGACATCGCTCTGGCGATTGCCCAGATCGCTGATGACAACGAGTTCGTGGAAGTGAAAAGTGCATATGCAAAGAACATGGTTACCGGCTTTATCCGCTTAAACGGTGCTACCGTCGGTGTTGTAGGTAACCGCAGTGAGATCCTCGATGAGAACGGCAAGGCAAAAGAGAAGTTTGAGACGCTTCTTAAGCCCGACGGCTGCAAGAAGGCAATCAGCTTCATTTCGTTCTGTGATGCATTCGAAATTCCCATTGTTTCCTTTACCAACGTGACCGGCTACAGTGCATGCATCGAGTGCGAGAAGAAGATCGCTCGCGCAGTTGCAGGACTGACCTTTGCTTTTGCAAGCGCAACCGTTCCCAAGGTAAACGTTGTTGTGGGTAAGGCATTCGGCAGTGCGGCAATCGCCATGAACTCCGGTGCGATCGGTGCTGATGTGACCCTTGCATGGGAGAACGCTGAGATCGGTACCATGAATGCCAAGGATGCAGCTGCAATCCTGTTCGACGGTGAGAAGGCAGATGTCATCAACGAGAAGGCAGCTGAGTATGCAGCTCTGCAGAACAGTGCAAAGAGCGCTGCAGCAAGAGGCTATGTAGATCAGATCATTGATGCTGACGAGACCCGCAAATATGTGATCGGTGCTTTGGAGATGCTGTATTCCAAGAGTGTTGCGGTAGCAAATAAAAAGCACGGTACCGTATAAGAAAGGATGTTTAACATTATGAAAAAGAGACTAAGTATATTAGGACTCCTTCTCATCAGCATCCTGGCTCTGACAGCCTGCGGCAAGGACACCACGTCCCCCGAGGCGCAAAGAGAGGCTGAAAAAGCGGCACAGTACGAGGCAACCGGTATTGAATATGCAACCGGTATCCTGCAGCAGCTTTCAATGCTTCAGGGAGAAGGAAGTCTGGAATCGTATCTGGGAGAGAGCGATGACCTGGATTCGATGATCAACAACTACATCTCCGGTATGGCAGATGTGGGTAATATTTCAGAGATGGGAGAGGCTACGGCTGAGGTTAATAAGGACACCGTTGTTGTAAACATTCCCATCATCGGTACCCAGAATGATCCGGAAGGAAACGCCAGAACGGCGAATGTCGAGATGGTGATCAACATGAAGGATACAAACGGGGCACCTGACCTTGCAGTCAACCCGAAATATACCACCTCCGAGCTGATGACGAAGGCCGGCCTGAATACCCTTCTGGGTATGGGCGTTACCTTCTCCATCCTGATCCTGATCAGCCTGATCATTTCCTGCTTCACCATCATTGGAAAGATCCAGAATCGGGCATCCAAAAAGCAGGAGGAGAATATCGCAGCGGTTTCCGTTGATAACGCTGTCAGACAGATCGTTGAGACGGAAGAGAGCAGTGATGATGATGAGCTGATCGCAGTGATCTCTGCTGCCATTGCAGCCTATGAGTCTGAGACCGGCGCAGTCGTAGCAGCTGACGGAGTTGTGATCAGAAGCGTACGTAAGATTAACAAGAGAAAATGGCAGAATGCCTGAATTTTAGGAGGAAAATAAGATGAAAAATTATACCATTACCGTAAACGGCAACGTATATGATGTAGTAGTTGAGGAAGGTGCCGGCGGACAGGCATCTGCTGCAAAACCCGCTGTAAAGGCAGCACCCAAGGCTGCAGCTCCTGCTCCCAAGGCAGCAAGCCAAGGCGCAGGTTCTGTAAAGATTGAAGCCGGTGCAGCCGGTAAAGTATTTAAGATCGAGAAGAGCGTTGGCGATTCTGTAAAGAAGGGTGACGCTGTAGTGATCTTAGAGGCTATGAAGATGGAGATCCCCGTTGTTGCACCTGCTGACGGAACCGTTGCCAGCGTTGATGTAGCAGTAGGAGATCCCGTAGAAGCAGGAGCATTACTTGCAACATTGAACTAATAATGGAGGTTGCCTTACAATGGAGTATATTTCAAACACGCTTGACAATCTGGTACACCAGACAGCGTTCTTCAATCTCACACTGGGCAATGTCGTGATGATCTGTGTTGCGTTGTTCTTCCTGTACCTGGCGATCGCGCATGATTTTGAACCGCTTCTTCTGGTTCCGATCGCATTTGGCATGCTGCTGGTAAATATTTATCCGGATATCATCATGAGTATCGAGGATTCCCCGAACGGGACCGGCGGTCTGCTGTATTATTTCTACCTTTTGGATGAGTGGTCGATTATGCCCTCCCTGATCTTTATGGGTGTAGGAGCCATGACGGACTTCGGTCCCCTGATCGCCAATCCCAAGAGCTTTCTTCTGGGTGCGGCTGCACAGTTCGGTATTTTTGCCGCTTACTTCGGAGCGATCGCAATGGGCTTTAATGACAAGGCTGCAGCAGCGATCTCCATCATCGGTGGAGCAGACGGACCGACCAGTATCTTCCTTGCAGGAAAGCTGGGACAGACCGCTTTGCTTGGACCTATCGCAGTGGCAGCATATTCCTATATGTCACTGGTACCCATTATTCAGCCGCCTATCATGAAGGCGCTGACCACCAAGAAGGAAAGACAGATCAAAATGGGTCAGCTTCGTCCGGTATCCAAACTGGAGAAGATCCTGTTTCCCATCATCGTTACCATCGTTGTCTGCCTGCTCCTTCCTACCACCGCTCCTTTGGTTGGTATGCTGATGCTTGGTAACCTCTTCCGTGAGTCCGGTGTTGTTCGCCAGCTCCAGGAGACCGCCAGCAATGCACTGATGTACATCGTAGTTATCATGCTCGGTACCTCCGTAGGTGCTACCACCTCTGCAGAGGCATTCCTGAACTGGGATACCTTAAAGATCGTAGCACTTGGTCTGATCGCATTCGCGTTCGGTACCGCAGCTGGATGCCTGTTCGGAAAGCTGATGTGTGTGATCACACACGGCCAGGTAAATCCGCTGATCGGTTCTGCCGGAGTATCCGCAGTACCTATGGCAGCCCGTGTATCCCAGAAGGTGGGAGCGGAAGAGGATCCTTCCAACTTCCTTCTGATGCATGCGATGGGCCCTAACGTTGCCGGCGTTATCGGAACGGCAGTAGTTGCCGGAACATTCATGGCAGTGTTCGGCGTATTCTAAAGATTAAATTAGGAGGACTAAATAAATGGCAGAAAAGAAACCGATCAAAATTACAGAGACCATTCTGCGTGACGCACATCAGTCTCTGATCGCGACCAGAATGCCCACCGAGCTGATGCTGCCCATCATGGACAAGCTCGACAAGGTTGGATACCATTCTCTGGAGTGCTGGGGAGGAGCTACCTTTGATGCTTCCCTTCGTTTCCTGAAGGAAGATCCCTGGGATCGTCTCCGTAAGATCAAAGACAGAGCAAAAAATACAAAGCTCCAGATGCTGTTCCGTGGACAGAACATTCTGGGATATCGTCCCTATGCAGATGACGTTGTAGATGCTTTCGTAGAGAAATCCATCGCCAACGGTATCGATATCATCCGTATCTTCGATTGCCTGAACGACCTTCGCAATCTCCAGGAAGCAGTTAATGCCACCAATGAGATCAAGAAGCGTGAGGGACGCGGTCATGCACAGATCGCACTTTCCTATACCCTGGGTGATGCTTATACCCTTGAGTACTGGGCAAAGATGGCGAAAGACATTGAGAACATGGGTGCAGATTCCATCTGCATCAAGGATATGGCAGGACTGCTGGTTCCTTACAAGGCTGCAGAGCTTGTTAAGACCTTAAAGGAGAACACCAAGCTTCCGATCCAGCTGCATACCCACTACACCTCCGGTGTAGCTTCCATGACCTACTTAAAGGCCGTAGAAGCAGGCGTAGATGTGATCGACTGCGCAATGAGCCCTCTGGCTCTTGGTACCTCTCAGCCTGCAACCGAGGTTATGGTTGAGACCTTCAAGGGAACCGAGTATGATACCGGATTTGATCAGAAGCTCCTTGCTGAGATCGCTGATTACTTCCGTCCGTTCCGTGATGAGTGCCTTGAGAACGGCCTTCTCAATCCGAAGGTTATGGGCGTTAACATCAAGACCCTTCTGTATCAGGTACCCGGCGGTATGCTTTCCAACCTCGTATCCCAGCTTAAAGAGCAGGGTGCTGAGGATAAATACTATGACGTGCTTGAGGAAGTGCCCAGAGTTCGTAAAGACCTTGGTGAGCCGCCTCTGGTTACGCCTTCTTCCCAGATCGTGGGAACCCAGGCCGTATTTAACGTACTGATGGGTGAGAGATACAAGATGGCAACTGACCAGACCAAGGATATGCTCCGCGGTAACTATGGTCAGACCGTTAAGCCTATGAACGAGGATGTCATCAAGAAAGTTATCCCGGGCGAGAAGAGGATCACCTGCCGCTTCGCAGATACCCTTGAGAACGAGATGGATAAGCTTGAGGCAGAGATGAAAGAATGGAAACAGCAGGACGAGGACGTGCTTTCCTATGCACTGTTCCCGCAGGTTGCTGTTGACTTCTTCAAATATCGCAAGGCACAGCAGGACGGCGTTGATCTGACGAAAGCAGATACCGCCAATGGAGCTTATCCCGCATAAATCAAATAATGAATAAGTGACTATATATACCCTCCCCATAACGGGGAGGGTGTGTCGCCTTTAGGTATAATACTATTAAGAGGGATTATCATGAAAAATAAAAACAGAGTGGCATATGTGATCATGGCGATCGGCCTCGTCCTGTTATTTGCCGCAAGCACCGCT
>JAILHW010000037.1 GCA_024695605.1 Lachnospiraceae bacterium
AGAATGTGTGTTTATAGATGATACAGAAGAAAATGTACTCAGCGCTGAAAAGCTTGGCTTTGCAGGAATAGTATTTACGGGATATGAAGACGCAGTGGAAAGGCTTGATGAAATGCTAAAATAAATGTGGCTATCAACCACTAGTTGGTAAATAGCCATGAGATATCAACGAGAATAGCCTGACTTTTTGCATATGGGCACGGAAGGCCTTGGAGGTATAGGAATCGGATCGGTTCTTCTCAAAAATGAGGTCTGATACCACCTTCAAGCCGGGATATAGCTCGGCACCTTCGGTTCCTTTGATGGAAAAGCCGACGCCCCACATAAGCCTTGAAAGGACATGCTTGATATAGATGATATCGCAGTCCTGTGCCAAATAGGTTTCGATCGTCCTGTTCACATCGCTTACGAGTTTATCGGTGTTGTAGGTGAACATGGGCTTTTTTTTTCCCAGAGATAGTCATTCTGCATATCTATTACGATGAGGGCTTTTTTATCCATTGAGAATACCTCGTAAAAAGTATGATTTGTATAACTAGTCTTACAAAAAGCACAGGAAAAGTCAATCCCCTGCCGGAGTTGAACGGATATGGTTTGCTGAAGACTGCGGGGGAAATAGCCATGCTGGATGAAGCGCATGGCAACGGCGATGCAAGAAGCGGCTAAAAGCGGATTTTGATCACCAGTTTTCCGTTTTCATAGTTCGCATTCAGATCGCATTGCATCCTCGATGCAAACAGACGGACGATGGAAAGGCCGAGACCTGTGGAATGATTGCGTCCGGTTTCAACGGTAAAAAATCTGTCAAAGAGTTTGTTGACATCCACGCCGGACAGATCACGGGCACTGTTTGCCACCCGCAGCGTGCCATCCTGTGACAACGTGATCTCAAGATCACCGTCGCTGTATTTTTGCGCATTGGAAAGGAGGTTGGTGATGATCCGTTCCACATAGGAGGGATACAGCATCCGGACAATGCGCGTTTGTGTGATCTCTATAACGGGATCGATCCCCCGTTCATTGAACGCGGGATACAGATTCAGGATACAGTCTTCAAGGATCTGATTGATAAAGACCTCCTGCTTTTCCTCCGGTATCTCCTCTGTTGAGTAAACAGAGTAGGAAAACAGCTCTTCGGTCAGTTTTTTCATATGGACCGCTCTGTCCCTGATCACGGAAAGATATCTGCTCATATCATCAGACTGCTCAATTTTTTCACACAGATCCAGATAGCCGAGTATGGCCGTCAGAGGTGTCCGAAGATCGTGGGTGATGTTGGTGATCGCTGTTTTGATCTCGTTATCTCCCTGCTCATATCGGTTGTAGGCATCCCGCAGCTTTGCAAGTTCTTTGTTAAGGCTTCCTGCAAGCTGCCTGATATGTCTGTCTCTGCTCGATATCCGAAGCAGCGTATTGGTATGGATCTGCAGCCGCTCTTCAAAATCCGTGCGCAGCTGTTCCAGGGACTGTTTCATTGCAACGATCTTTACGATCAGAAACACATTTATGATCAGGCTGAGAAGTAACATATATTTCATAATAAACCTCTGTGGCTGTTTTCAATAATGGATAGGGTCGATGGGCGATGCCTGAAAATAATAGATCATGGCATTATATCTGTCAACCGGTACCAGGCGGACTCTGTCGCTTCTTCCCGCTGCTTCTCCAAGCAATGAAAAGCCTTCCCCCACCATTCCGGTATATATGCGGCTGTGGATCGTTTGATACAGTTTGGAGCTTTCATCCGTGATCTTTGAAAAATCCAGGCAATACCTGCCGCCCACAAAGAAACCGGCCTGATAAGCCAGGACATCATCACTGCAAAAATCATGATCGGCTCTTTCGTAGGCCTCATCATAGGTTCCGGCCGTATGGATATTGACCGTTGCCCGGTAATACTCCGTCCCGATGCAGTAGTAGCTGCCTTCAAACAGTCTGTTGATGCGTTCCCCCATGGTCAGGTTGTCTTCGCCATTATAGATTGAAGACGCCCCCTTCATAACATGTCCGTTATGCGCCGTGACCAGGATCTGTCTGTAGCCTCTTCTTTCCTCGATTTCAAAGTAGCTTTTCAGGTTGACGGCCATACTGTTATCGCGATAGTCGGCATAGTCGCCCTGACTCTCCTCAAAGGAAGGCGCGTTCACAGCCTGTAGGATCACCTGCACATGCACACGCAAAAGGGCACTGTTTATATCCTCCCTGCCGGCTAATCTTTTTTCCATAGCTTCAAAAAAACGGCAGGTGCTTTCCTTTTCCCCATCTGCCACATCTCCGATTTCGGAAAGTTCCCTGATCTCTTCTTCGGTAAATGCCTCCGGAAATCTTTCGGCATAGTCTTTCAGATATGCGATCGATCGTTCGGCGCCCTGCATATCAATGCCATAGATCATAAGCGACTGTTCATAGGGCACGCTGCGGTTATAATCCCGCATCCAGGACAACAGATCCACGATCTGTTGCGTATCATACAGCGGATAATCCGTGTCAGCAATCAGCTGCGAAAGGTCTCCCGTCTCTTCGTGAACTGCTTCGTTATAAACCGCGGCTTCACCGGCGGTCATCTCAAAACAGATCGCATGTGCGCCGTTGTTTTTTACCAGTTTTTCAAAGACCTCCTGCTTAACGGTCTGAAATTCGCAGTTTCCGTGGGAGGCTTCTCCGATACCCACCACAAGGGCGTCTTCCGGTATCTCAAGATCCTCAAACCGGATTGCTGCGTCTTCAATCCCTTCGATCCGCTTTTCTGCACGAAAGGCCGGTGCGAGCTTCATGATCATTAGCACTCCCATAAAAAGTAGGAAGGCGGCGATCATGATGCTCCCTGTAAATCTGTACGTTTTCATATTTTCTTCCCTTACACTCAAGTTTCTTTGTGGTATTGGCTGCGCCTATGCCAGATCTCTTTTATCGATATTTGTCACCCCAAGGATCGTCAGTCCGGTCACAATGATGCAGGAGATCAGGATCTGAACAGGTGCCCCCGGGTTTGCGATATCATCCGCAAATCCTGTCCGTGCAAACCATTGACCGAGAGCGGAGATATTGTATACCCATGACATGATCTTTTGCGTAAAGCCATTTGTGACCATCAGCAGGGCGTTTCCGAACAGGACAGCATTAAAACACAGATTCATTGTCAGCATTGCCGCAATTACGGCCGCGATCAGGTTTTTGATCCGGAAGGAAATGATCATCATTGTCGCAATATAGTTAGCAACGGCAAACAAAAGAACCAGATTGGATACGATCATGTATCCGCTCGGCTTTGCTCCGCCTGCGAACCCCGCCAGCAGATAGCAGCCCCACATAACAAGCTCCATGGTAAAATAAGCAAGCAAAAGGCTCATATAGATCTGCGTCTGGGAATACCCTGCAATGATCTTATTGCGGATGGTCCCGTCTCCATATTCCATATTGTTGTAGACCGGAATGATGATCGTAAAAAATGCGACCATTGCGGCACTGACAAAAAACATCCGTCCTTCACTTTTCATACCATTCATAAAGCTGATGGTAAAGATCTGTGCCGAAAACAGATAGGTAACGGCCAGCGCGATCAGGCAGCCGCCGATGAAATAAATATTTCCCAATAATCTTCTGAGGTTTGCTTTATACAGATGTAACATTTCGACTCCTTTCCGAAATTACAATAACTCTTTTTTTTGAAAAATCATCACTCCGAGGATGGCGGATATCAGGATCAGGCTGCCGCATCCGAGGATATAACTGACAGAGTCCCAATGAGGCCTCATGGCCAGATACGAGTATGGAATAAACCTGTCTGTAAAACGAAATACCGCCAGTTTCACGCCTGTCAGGCTACAGTTGCCGGACTCCGGATACAGCTTATCCTGAACATACAATAAAAAGATCTTCATACCGAATGCTATGGAAAGGCCCACAACATATGAGATCTTTCTGCCGCCGAGAGCCAGGACCAGGGCCGTGGAAAAGCCGGCGATCGACATGCAGGAGAAGATGATGAGCAACCAGTAATCTGCCACCTCCGGAATGGTGTACCCTTCAAATCCGGTCGTCAGAAGCAGGCTTGTCAGCATGGATGTGACAAACGCGGCAGCAGCGTGCACAAATCCCTGATACATCCCCGTGATCATACCGGAGAAAAAGACCTCCGAACGCTTAGCGCCTGAGATCAGCTTGTTGCGCATAGTTCCGTCCGAAAATTCACCGGCACTGATCAGTGTGGAGGCCGTTACCAGAAAGATTGCAATCGATGCAAAACTAAATGCCACTTCATCCGATGTAATATTGTTATGAAAAAAGAAGTGGTAGAGGACCTTCAGCGTGATCACCAGGAGAATATGATAGGATACATTGGTTATCAAACAGATTAAAAAGGCTCTGCTTTGCATCGTTTTTCTGATATCGGAATACAATATCCTAAGCATTGTCCCCTCCTCCTAACAGTGACAGATAAAAGGCCTCAAGGCTTTCATCACGCTCTTCCATAGTCAGAATGGTGCATCCTGCTTCCTCGCATTTCTTTGCAAGCTCCGAAAAAGTCATTTCCGCATACATATCAGCCGCGCTATCATCCAGGATCTTGTATTCAAGTCCGAGCTCTTCGAGGACCTTTGCCAGGATCTTAGTATCGTTCACCCTGATCCGAACGGATTTGCGGCATTCACTGTGCAATTCCCGGCTGCTCATCTGACGTACGATGTGTCCTTTATCGATAAAACCGTAGTGGGTTGCCATTCTGGCCAGCTCATCAAGAATATGGCTGGAGATCAAAAATGTGATCCCCTTTTCTTTGTTCAGCTTTATGATCAGTTCCCTGATCTCTATGATCCCCTGGGGATCGAGTCCGTTAGTGGGTTCGTCCAGGATAATAAAGTCCGGATCTCCGCACAGTGCGATGGCAAGGCCCAGTCTCTGGCGCATACCGAGGGAAAACTTTCCGGCCTTTTTCTTTCCCGTATCGGAAAGCCCCACCAGCGAAAGCAGCTCATCTACCTTGTCAAAATCCGGAAGTCCGAGCATCAGGCATTGCTGGATCAGATTGGATCTGGCATCCATATCTTTGTAGATCGCGGGCGCCTCAACCACTGCTCCCATTCTCCTGCGGGCCTTTACGATATCCTTGCTGTCGTTTGCGATCCCCATCAGCTCAAAGGAGCCCGAAGTCGGCTGTTGAAGCCCGCAAAGAAGCCTGATCAACGTGGTCTTTCCTGCTCCGTTTTTTCCCACAAATCCGTAGATCGCTCCTTTGGGGATTTCCATTTTCATCTCTGTCAGAGCGGCAAAGCTTCCGTATTTTTTTCCGAGGTTGTTACATGTAAATACATATTCCATTGTCTGTTCCTTTCCAAACCAGGTTTTTTCATTTCCAAAAAAAGATTACCACTTTCCCGTCAAGAAAGTGGTAAAGAAAACGTCAAGATTTTGTCAAGATTGTCTGAATTTGAAACCGATTCCGTACACCGTCTCAATATGATCGATACCGCTGACCGCCTCCATTTTTTTCCGGATATTGCTGATATGCTGCTTTAGGGAGCGCTCCGTACAGTCCGGTGTATCCTCGCTGATCTTGTCGAGTATCGTATTTCGGCCGACAGGTCTGCCCTCATTTTTCATCAGAAGCTTTAAGATCGCACATTCCGTCCGCGTCAGTGAGATCTCATGACCCTGCAAAGATACAGTAAGAAGAGAGGTATCAAGGCTGATCTCTCCCGTCCGGATCACATCACTGTTTTCCTCCTTTTTGACATCCTGTTTTCTCAGGGCAACCACGATACGTGCCAGAAGCTCCTTGATTTCAAAAGGCTTCGTTACATAATCGACAGCGCCTTTTAGCAGAAGGTCCACCTTGTTGCTCACATCTACCTTGGCACTGACCACGATCACCGGGATATCCCGGATCTGCGGCAAAAGCTCCTCCCCCGAAAGCCCGGGAAGCATCAGATCCATCAGGATCAGATCGGGCGTCACCTTCGACAGGATCTGCAGGGCTTCGGTTCCCGAAAAAGCCTTTGTGACCAGGTATCCTTCCGCCACCAATGCTTCCTCCAGCAGTTTGTTGATATACAGGTCATCATCAATGACCATGATGCTTTTCATGTTTTTCCACTCACCTTCTCAAAATCAGTCCGCATTTCCGTACTTTCGCCCATCCCTGCGGCAAAATACTCATGCCTTAATTCTATCATAATTCTTTGCGAAAAGAAGCGGTTTTTTTTGTATTATTCATACCGAATGTATTATAATGAATTTGTATTTGATCAGGGGAGGATGTCCCTGAAAAAAGTGCCTGCGGGCGCCTGAAAAGGAGGAAAGAGATGGAGTTTCTACGTGATGAGCTTCTGGAAAAATATGTAAGTATTTACGATCAATGGATTGCTCCATATGAGCCGGACTTTGAAGTGGAGGGCGGGACGATCCGTTATGTGAGGTTTAATGATGCCTGGAGAGGACTGAATCCGTATAATAAAATGCTGATCCCGAGGCTTGTCCATAAGAAAGCTACCTTTCCAAAGAAGCCTTCCGCAAAGCTTGCAAAAAATGCTGATCCGGCCAATTACGTCACGCTGAAATATGATGGCGAGGGCACGCTGAAAGTGGCTGGCCTGGGCGCTGCAGGCGGC
>JAILHW010000061.1 GCA_024695605.1 Lachnospiraceae bacterium
TTCTACGGGATCATGTTCGGACTGGCGGCATTTAATCTGCTGCTCTTTATGATCATACGGTCCCGTCATAACAATTTTCTATATGGAATCCTAATGATGGTAGCGGCTATCTCAAATGGCGGATACTTCTTTGTTTCCGTGTCCAAAACCTTTGGAGAAGCCATCGCTGCAACCAAGATTGCCTATATCGGCGGTTGTTTTCTGCCGGTGCTTTTATTGTTCTGCGTACTGGAGGTCTGCGGGATCCGGATCAAATGGTATCTGCAGGCCATTTTGGTGATCATAGCATCGATCACCTATTCCTTTGTGCTTACCATCGGACAGTCGGAGCTGTTTATGAGACATCTGGTGCTGGCAAATGCGAAAGGTCTCTCCAGCCTGCAATTTTACAACGGCAGGCTGTTTCAGCCCTTCAGAGTCCAGATCGTTTTGACCTTTACGGTGATCATCGGAGTCTGTATCTATTCCTTCATTCGAAGAAAATCCGTATCCTACAAAAATATGACCTATCTGCTGCTGGCCTGCCTGGTCAGTGTGCTTTGCTACTTTGTGGGCAGGGCTGTTCTGCCACAGATCAATCTGGTGCCTTTCGCCTTTGTGATCGTGGGATGGATCATGCTGGCACTGCAAAGAAGGACCGCAATCTACGATGTATCCTCTATTGTGGCGGAAAGTATTCTGAATCAGGGAATATATGGGTATATTTTGTTGGACCGTCATAAAAATTTCCTCGGAGCCGATCCCAAGGCGGTTGAATATTTTCCCCAGCTGGATGCGCTGCATGTGGACTTTTCCCTGCCTAAGGACGATCCCTTTTTCCAGAAGCTGATCGAGCTGATGAAGACCCTGGATGATACCATCAACCTGACGGTGGGATATGCCGAGCAGGGCGGGCAGGAATACCGGATCGATGTCGATTATATGAAGAATGCCAGGGGGCATCACCTGGGATACTATATCGAGCTGTCCAATGCCACGGAGGCGCGCCAGAGGGAGCGGAACCTGGCCAATTACAACGAACAGCTGCGTCGGGATGTAGAGCGTGAGACCAGACATCTGAAGGAAGTACAGGATCAGATCCTGATGGGAATGGCCAATATGATCGAGAACCGGGACACCAATACCGGCGGTCATATCAAGCGAACCAGCATGGGCGTTAAGATCCTCGTAAAGGAACTGATGTCCAGAGATGATTGGGGTGATATTTTTACGGCGGATTACTGTGCTGCTATGATCAAGGCAGCGCCGCTTCATGATGTGGGAAAGATCGCCGTAGATGATGATATCCTGAGAAAGCCCGGCCGCTTTACACCGGGAGAGTTTGAGCAGATGAAGATGCATGCACCGAAAGGGGCGGAGCTTTTGCACAGCATCATCGACGGGATCGAGGATGCGTATTTTGTGCAGATTGCCGAGAATATGGCCCATTTTCATCATGAACGATGGAACGGTACCGGATATCCGGATAAACTGGCAGGGGAGGATATTCCCATGGAGGCCAGGATCATGGCCGTTGCGGATGTCTATGATGCACTGGTTTCCAAGCGCTGCTATAAGGATCGGATGACCTATGAGGAAGCGGCGGCGATCATTCTGGATGGCATGGGAATCCAGTTTGATCCGAAGCTGGAGGATGTGTTTAAAACCTGTAAACCCAGACTGGAGCGGTACTATGACATGCAGCTGGAGGCTGCAGAGGCAGCGGGGTAAGAAAGCGAAGGTGCAAATTTGATCCATGGCACTGAGGAGCCCCGCAAAGAAGATGCAAAGATCGATGCTATCGATACATGCGGATGAAACCGTTTGGTAACTGATCAAAATGGCAGATACCATGAAAGGATAGAAAAAAACAGGAGGATATTCAAATGGATAAAAAAGCAATGTATAAGCTGTCTTACGGTCTTTTTGTTTTGACGACATCATTGTCGGCAAAATCGAACGGCTGTATCACCAACACGGCAATTCAGGTAACGAGCGAACCCAATCAGATTGGATTTGCCGTGAACAAGGCAAACCTGACCTGCGATATGGTGAAGTTTACGAAGAAGTGTAATCTTTCCATCATCAGCCAGGACGCAGACTTTTCCCTGTTCAAGCACTTCGGATTCCAGTCCGGAAGAGATGTCAACAAGTTCGAGGATTTTGCGGATTACAAGACGGCGGCAAACGGGATCCCTTATATCACCAAAGGAACCAATGCTTTCATCAGCCTTGAGATAACCGAGACGGTAGATCTGGGGACTCACATCTTTTTTGTGGGGACCGTGACAGATATGGAGGTTCTCTCCGAGACCGCATCGGCAACCTATGACTACTATCAGAGCAATATCAAGCCCAAGCCGGAAGCTGTGGGAAAGACCCCTGACGGACAGACCGTATGGCGCTGCAAGATCTGCGGATACGAGTATGTGGGTGAGGAGCTTCCCGAGGATTTCATCTGCCCGATCTGCAAGCATCCGGCGAGTGATTTTGAGCGTATATAGATTCGTATTTGCGGCAGAGGTGAGTGAAATGCCGGACGCGCAAGTTTACTTGCAGGCGGACGGTTTTCCACGAGCATCTGGTGCGAAGCAGGAATCGAACGGACATGAATAATCGTAGCACGTAGTGCGGAGTAGGTTGCGTAGCAACCGGATTATGAATGGTAGTGAGATTCCCGCAAATACGTAGACGAAAAAAGGAGACAAAAAATGGAAAAAATAGGTTTTATCGGAATGGGCAACATGGCAAAGGCCTTGGCATCCGGCTTTATCAAATCCGGAAAAATGAAGGGGGAGAACGTATTTGCCTATGCGCCCCATCAGGATAAATTGAAGGAGAATGCCGAGGCGATCGGCTTTGTGCCCATGGCCAGCGTACAGGAGCTTGTGAGTGCGGTGGATACCGTGATCATGGCCTGCAAGCCGTATCAGATCGACAGCGTATTGCAGAGCCTTGTGAATGCCTATGACAGAGAGGGCAATCCTTCACCAGTCACGCCCGAGACTCCGTCGTTTCTGGACGGGAAGGCACTTTTGTCCATTGCGGCAGGCTGGGATTTTGAGGCCTATCAGCAAAGGCTCGGCTCCAAGGTCAGGATCCAGTTCATCATGCCCAACACACCGGCTATGGTGGGTTCCGGCGTGATGCTCTTTGAGGATAAGAATTCCCTGAAGAAGGATGAGAGAAATGAAGTCAAGGGGCTGTTTATGGCACTTGGTATGGTAGCGGATATGGCCAGCAGTCTGATGGGCATCGGCGGTGCCATCACCGGCTGCGGTCCTGCCTTTGTGGATATGATGATCGAAGCCTATGCCGATGCGGCAGTCAAATACGGCATTCCGAGACCGGTGGCATATCCTTTGATCTCCCAGACCATCATGGGAACCGCCAAGCTGCAGCTGATCACAGGCCTGCACCCCGGCATTCTGAAGGACCAGGTCACCTCTCCCGCCGGCACCACCATCCGCGGCGTTGCCGAGCTGGAAAAGAATGGGTTTAGAAATGCCTGCATTTCGTCCATTGATGCGATTATGGAGTTTAAGAAGGGGAATTAAAAGAGGTTACGTAATCTGTCGCAGCATTTCGGCAAAGCGTTTTTGATAGGTGTGAGATTCCTTTACCTTACGATAACCGTTTAGTGCAATGCGTTGACGAATCTCTTCATGGGATAAGTAGAAGGCGCATTTATC
>JAILHW010000080.1 GCA_024695605.1 Lachnospiraceae bacterium
TGCGGTAATGGCCACATACTTCCAGTATTTCCCGTTGTCAATGGGAAGCGAGCCGGAGATCTTTCCGGTCTGTCCGTTCATGGCAAAGGTATAAACCTGGTCGTTGTATTTCGTGCTCAGCATCCAGACCGGCAGGAAGGCATATTCCGTCTTGCCGTCCTTTACAGTCACGGCATCATTTTTCTTCGATACGCTGTTGTAGCCTTTTACGGTATCCCGCATCTCGGAAATGAAGGTGGAACGGATCCGCTTGTTCACGCGCTCCCTGATATCGTCTGCCTTCACATCATACTTATCCGCCATATAGCCGGAAAAATAAGCAGCGTCATAGTCCGTCAGCTTACTCATATCGTAGGGCTCCAAGGAATCCATCAGGGCATCGTCCATCTTTTGGGATGCATCCGCGGGAACTCTGGAAAAGTCCAGGGTACCCTTTCTGGTTGCCATGTAGTGATCCTCGATCTTGACCGTGCCCTGCGGAGAATTCTCCGTCTTGGTCTTTATGGCGTCAAACACAACCGTACCGTCTGCCTTGGCCGATGCCAGCCAGAAGGGAACATAGATACCGCTGATGCCCTTGATATGATTGTTGTCGGTAAAGCTGGAGGGCAGAAGCTTTTTGCCCTTATAAAACTCTCTGAGCTTTTCTTCGGCATGGCTCTTATCGATGGAAAAGGGAATGATCCCGTCCGGCTTGTACATGCCCTCAAAGGATTTGGGAATGATGGTCTGGTTGCCGCAGTAGGGACACTCCGTAGCGGCGGTATTCTCATCCGCGATGATCTCGCCCGAGCAGGACGGACACTGGTATCCGGCGACCTTTCCGTCCTCATCCCGGATCATTTCCGGTTCATTGGAGCTCCAGGTCATCTCGGCCGCATCGCCCTCCAGGGCATCCGCACTCTGTGCCTCCTTGATCTGCTCCATCGTAAAGGTGGAACCGCAGTACTCACAGGTCATCTGACCCTGGTCTCCGTTGAACTCCAGAGGCGCTACACAACAAGGACATTTGAAACTCAGTACATTACCCATAAGCTACCCTCCATTGATATAGTTTTTTGCTTGCTGCTTTCTTCTATTTATGATGGCGCAGGATCATGTTGCAGGATCCTTCCCCGAAAAGAGCCTGCCCAGACGACGCGAAAGCTTCAGCTCTCTGCACAGCTTTTCATGTGCCGCCTTCTGCGCCTTCAGCTCTTTTTTCATCTGCTCGATCTCTTTTTTCTGGGAAAGGATCAGCTGCCCCATATACAAAAGCTGGGCCTGCCTCATATCCGCACTGTCCGCGGACCAGATCGGCTCCGAAGGCGTGCTTTTTAAAGAAAGCGTTCCCTTCTTTAAATATTTTTCCTCAACCTTATGATTCCCCTCTTCATAAAGCTTTCGCAGGATCCCAAGAGCCTTTTCCGATAACAGGCTTCCCGGATCCAGTGATCCGAAGCGCTGGCTACAGCCTGCCGCGGTCTCCTCAAACAGCCGCTCCACCACGGGAGGCTCCTGCTGCGTGGCATAGTTGTTCAGAACGCGCATGATCTCGGCATAGCTTCCCGACAGGGAGGGATTGGTCTCTCTTTCGGGGATCTCATAGCCCTCTTTATTGCCAAGGCCGATGGCCTCTAAAAAATCCTCTTCGATCCTGCCGCCGGGAAAGAGCGATCTGTCATAGAGCCTGACGATCATGTTTTCCTGCCCTACAATCCCGGACAGATCCTCCAGTGCCCTCCAGTAGTCGGCCTGCCATTTCGGATCCTTGCTTTCCAGCATCGCCTCAAAGCTCTGCTCCCTGTAGCCCATCTGGATGCGCTGGTGATACAGAGACATCAGCCACTGATCCTGAGGGCGAAGATACACCAGGATACACAGCCGAAAAGCGTTCGCATCCGCAAACTTTTTTACCATCTGCAGCGTTTCATAGCCAAAGTCAAAAAAATGATTCCAGAGTCTTTCATCCGTCAGAAATACACTATCGCTTTCTTCCAGCTGCTTTTTCACAAGCTCCAGTGCCTCGGGGATCCGCTCTTCCCTTCCCCGGGGGATCACATTGCCCTTCTCATCCCTGAGATCACAGGTTAAAAACCTGGCGTTTCGCTCCCTGCGGGTGCCCCGGTATTCATAGGGCATATAGTCATAGCTGACGCCGTTCTGCTTCAGAAAGTCTCTGTTTTTGGCGCAAAACAGCTGAATGGAGCTGGTTCCCGTTTTCGGTTGTCCGATGTGCAGATAGATTGTTTTCATGCGCTTGCCGTCATGCACTCCTCTATATAGCGGATTGTCCGTATCGCTCCTTTTTCACTTTGGGGCGTCGGACTTTTTCTTAGTCTTTTGAGATCCGAAGGAAAAGGTATGCTTGACCTTCCTCAAAATCTCCACCATCTTCCGTACCTTATCCAGATCGTATTCCAGACCTCTGACCTTCTTTTTCAGGGCCTTAACCTCTTCCTCCAGAAGCCGGATCTGCTCCTGCTGGTTCACGGCCACCGATCCCAGAAACAGAAGGGTATCGCG
>JAILHW010000085.1 GCA_024695605.1 Lachnospiraceae bacterium
CCGCCCTTCTTCTTGCCGGAGCCGCCCACATCGCCGCCGGTACCGGAAGTGTTTCCGGTGGAGCCGCTGATATCGTCGGAGCCGTCCACATCGGCAGTAACCGTATTCTTTTCAAAGTTGGCAGTAACCGTAACATCCTCGGTTACAACCTGCTTCATATAATTGGTAGGTGTCCAGTAAACAAAGGTATAACCGCTCTTTCTGGGAACCTCGGTCTCCTCTTCCGGATATTCTCCGTGCTTCACCCACTGTGAGGAAAAGGTCAAATCATCCACCTTGAATGTTACCTTGTGGTAAACATCAGGTGTTTCCGGTTCGGGATCCTTGGGCGCCACATAATCGGGATCGGGATAATACCGGATCAGGATCGTGGTATCATCATCGATCTTCAGCGGATTGGAGGAAATATCCGGATCATAGTAGGACTTATACCCTTCTCTGGGAACGATCACCTTCGGCAGATTGGCCTCCCCGAACATGGTTCCTTCATCAACGACCACATGATAATCATGGGCATTGGGATTGGAGCCAAGGTCCTCGTCCTGAATGGTTACGGTACACTGCCCTTCACCGGCGTAGGTATTGCTCTTTTCATAAAGTGCAACGGTATAAATATCATGGTTAACGCCGTTCTTTAAGGCATCCTCCTGATCCCAACGGCTAAACTTATAGCCCGGCCACTGATCCAGCAGATCAATATAGGTATCATATCTGGCGGAAGGACTTCCCTTCGGCACCTCCTCAGGCGGAAGCGCTCTCCAGTTGTTCTGGTCGGTCACATCCTTGGTGGGATCGCAGTCATGGTAATAAACCTTGAAGGTAACACTGGGAAGCTCCGCAAACTCATACTTGGTTTCAGGGTCTCTTAACTCTTCTTGCTGTACAAACTTATGGGCACTGCTGTTTACATGTCCGTAAATGACCACGTTCTTGTCATGCATATTATCAATCCACTGCAGGGAGGTATCATCACCATATACATAAACCTCACCCACATCGGTATTGTCAAAAGCATCACTGGTGATAAAACTTACGGTCTCAGGAAGCTTTGCGGTAGTCAGGTTTTCTGCATTGGTAAAGCAGCCGGCCGGAATTTTATCTATGGTCGTATCCAAAAGATCCACGCTGGAAATTTCCTTACAGTTGGAGAATGCCTTAGGATAGATCTCGTTGACTGCGGGAACTACCACATTGGATCTTCCGGCACCGGATTTTCCTCTGGTCTCCAAAACCTCTACCACAGCGTCAGGGTTTCCGGAGGTATCCAGCTTATAAATGATGGCATCCTGGCAATCATAGTAAGGTGAGGATCCGAAATCCACATCCTTCAGTGAGGTACAACCTGCAAAAGGAAGTGCTGCGCCGTCTTCTACGCCTGTAGCGGGATTCTTTTCCCTCTTGATATAAGACATGGTAGAAGGAATGGATACGGAAGTCAGGGTCGTATCATTTTCAAAGGCATGAAGGCCGATGCTCTCCGCATAATCGCCTTCCCCATTGTGCAGCATCTCAAAGGTGGTGAGGGCTGTACAATCCTTGAACTCGTTGTCCGGGATCTCCTTAACGGAATTCAGGGTTACGCTCTGTACATAAGCATTGCCCTCAAACAGCGGATCGTCTCCGCCCTTTAAGTAATCCACCCCGGCGGGTACATTTACATGATAGATGGAGTCGATGATCTGCTGCTCTTCTCCGGTCATTTCCTCCGCAAGATAGCCTTCCTGCTTGGCAAAGGCCTTTGCAGCCGCCATATTCTCACGATAGAAGGCATGCTCAAACTCCTGGTTCATGTCATCCTCGGAGCTGACATAGCAGCTTAAGGAGTACAGGTTCTTGCTGTCAGAAAGAAGTCCCTCGATCTCGCCTGAGGAAGGCGGCGTGGTATTGGCAAAATACTTCTTAAAGGTCTCATAGGTATTCTGCAGTCTCTCGTAGGTAGGAATGCCTACAAGGGTGGCTTTTCCTTCCACATTCTCCACCTCCAGTTCATCCGGGAACGGCGTGCAGAAGTTGATATTGTCAGCCGGTGCCTGCTGAATATTGTTGTAGGAACCGGTATTCATCGCATAGTAATAAGGGTTCTGCTCATTGCTGCCGCCGATCTGTCCGAAGAAACGAAGACCTCCTTCATCCACAACACTCTTGTTGGCATTGGTGGCAAAGGCACCGTCTCCCACAGTCACACCGTCGGTGTATTCGAAGTTGACATTTCGAAGGTTCTCACAGTTAAAGAAGGCTCCCTGCGCAATGTCGGTCACGGTGGAGGGTACATTCAGATACCGGATATCCGTATTCTCCGCAAAGGTGCTGCCGTCGATCCGCTTTACGGTATAGGGACCGATCTTTTCCGGGATCAGCACGTTGTAGCCGTTGTTGGAGGGATCTGCTTTGGTAAAGCCCACCAGGTTTCCGTCGGTATCCACGGTATAAAAATATCCATCCACATACTTTCTGTATTTTCCGGCATTGTCATTGTCAAGATACCCGAAGGCAAGTGCGTCATGGCGTCTCGTGTATTTTTCTGCCTTGGAATCATAGAAGGCCATGATCACAAAATCATCCTTCACCTCATAGGCATCTCCGTCCGGAGAGCCCTGCCCCAGGTTGTTCTTTCCGAAGGTCTCGGTCAGATCATCGGACTGGTCGCAGATATCGGACGAGCCGGAGGTCGGACACTCAAAATCCAGGTTGGCAGATTCACACATCACATAATTTAAACTGTAGCATCCGGTCACATTGTCATGATCCCAGGTTCCCGTTGCATGGGAAGGCAGGGAAAGGGATGTCAGCGCACGGCATCCGTAGCAGGTCAGATGACAGCCACCGATCTGTGTCAGGGGCGGGATCTGCAGCTGCGTCAGCGCATAGCAGTTGTAAAACAGGCCGTGACCTACGGTTGACAGATTGGAATCAGAGCCGTCTGCCTGTCCGCCGCCGTTCAGGTTCACTGCAGAAAGCTTCTCGCAATCATAGAAGCAGAAATTTCCAAGCTTGGAAACGGATTTCGGAATGGTAACGCTGGTCAGGTTTGAGCATTCGGAAAAGGCCTCGTCTCCGATCTCACGCAGATTGGAGGGAATGGCAAAGTTAGCGGTTGATAACGCTCGGCACTGTGCAAAGGCTTCGTTTCCGATGCTTCGCATACCGTTTCCAAAGGCTACGGATCCGAGTGCATTACAGCCCTTGAAGGCACGATCGCCGATCGCATAAACCGTATCCGGGAAGCTGATCGAGGAAACATTGGTCACACCTTCAAATACACCCGGGTTATCATCGGAGGGCGTCATATAATCGCCATCCGGCCAGGCTGCATTGTCTCCCGTCTTTCCGGTATCAATGACATAGACCATATTGTTGTCGCCGATGTAATTGATGGGGATCATCAGCTGCGAGGAGGCGATCAGCTCCGCAGGCATATTTCCCGACACGGTATTGGTTACCTGAGAAAGTACATCGGACATTTTATTCTTGCTGTTGTGATACAGAGGTGTCCCGTAAGCAGACCACGCGCCCTCATCCTGATAGGTACAGGGCGAGAACACCTGGGTTCCTCCGTCAGAGAAGGACTGGGACTCATAGAACAGATAATTGTTGGAAGCATCCACAGCCACATAGCCGCCGATGCTGGTATTAAAACGATAGGCCGGCATTTCCTCGGAAATCTCGATATTGCCCGTGGCACTCATGCTCGATGCATTGTTATAGCCAACGATGATACCGGAATCGATACCGCCGCTCTTTCCCATGGCAACTCTGAGCATTCCGTCTCCGCTGGCATAGACCGGATAGGATTCGGTGTTGTAGGCAGGAAGCACCGAGGTTACGGTCGCACTTGCCGCCGTAAGGAATTTGGTGGATTTATCCGCCGTGTAGGCATCGTATTCATCCGTAGAAAGCGCTGCAGCCTTGGGAACCGGGATCAGTGCCACGATCACGGCTGTCAGCATCAAAAGAACCGATACGGTCCCCATAACGGATCTTCGCATCGCTCTTTTGGAAGCTCTTTTTTTCTTTTTTGCGGTCGTGTTTGGTTTCTTACCGTTGGTGTTTGCCATAACGCACTCCTTGTTTAACCGATCTTTTTTGCAACCACTACAAAACGGCTGTCATTTTCCAGATAATCACAAGTGGAAAGTGTGAGCAGCCTGTCTCCGTACTCTGCCACAACGCCGGTGTCATACAAGGACATCTCGGCCATTGCCCGCATGTTGGAATTAAATTCCTCCTCCGACGAAGCATCTATGAATTGATAGTACTTAAAAGCGATCTCATCCTTCGCAAAAATCTTGGAATTGAACACGTACATCACTTCGTAAACCCCTTTTTCATAGAGGGAGTCAAACAAAATGGTGCTGTGACTTTTGCCGTATTCCTCTGATTTATATTTTCCGAGACTTCCGAACATATTGCCGGAACGCATATTGTGTCCGTATATGATCAGGTTCATACTCGGTGCCAGCACATCACACTGGGCGTCTAAAAACAGCGTCCCGTTCTTATCTTCCTTCTGATTGATATCATGGTTCAGATAAAAGGAATTGTCCGATGTCTGCATGACCGGGTAATCAATAGTAGTATCGGCTATTTTCAGCCATCCGATTAGGTTTTTGTTCTGATTATAAAGACTTTTATAGTCATCGAGAATCTCGGGCATGCGATTTCCCATCTCATCCGTTTCGGAAAAATCCTTTTTTGCGAACATCTGCTGAACGGCCTTGTTGTCCTTTTTATGGGCGATCTGCTCCCGCAGGTCGGATGCCTTGTCCGCTTCATAGACGTAAAGCCCGAAATACCCAAGGCAAGCCAGCATCACCAGGAAAAGTGCCCACATGACGATGCGTTTTAACATGAGCTCCTTGCGTGTCAGGACCACGACGTCGCGTGTCTTCTTTGGCTTTTTCTCATCTTCTGCAGTCTGCTTCTGCGTCTGCTTTTGCGCTTGGTTTCGCGTTCCGCGCGAGACGCTGCTTGCTGCTCTGGCTCTTGCTCCGCGTGTTTTTCTGCTTGATTCGGGTGCTTTGCTGCCGGCTCCGGATGCTGGTGACTGCGCGTCCTGCTGACGCTTCTTGGCTGCCATGGCAAGTTCATAGATCTCATCATCAAAAGCCCTGCCTTCGGGACTGCTCAGGTCGTACTCTCCTGTCTGCAGTCTGGTGTAAAGTGCAAGGATATCCCTGTCCTTTGTCAGGTCGTATTTCTTTCTCAGCGCATCGATTTCCTTTTTTTCCATGACACTTTATTGTAAACCATATATGGTCACAAATGCAAGCCTTGCAACAATATATTGTGATATTATTTACGCCGCCTCCCGCCTTCGCAAGAGATTCCCGTGCTCTGATGCGGCGCAGCCCGTAAATCGCCCGGTAATCTCTTGCCTACGGCTCGCGGCTCTTCGAATTTCATTTGCATAAGTGCGCGCGAGGCGAAGGTGATTGTTTCCGGCGCGACTTCCGCGAGTAGCGAGTCAAGTACGAAGTATTTGACGAGCACCGCGAGAATCAACATCGTGCTGGTACAACAGGATGTTGAGTGACGGCCGTTAGGCGTATCGGAGCAGCCGGAAATGATCACGAGCCGGGAGCGCACTATCGAGTAGAAGAAATCCCCCTCTGTAGATACAGAGGGGGATGTTGTGATCAGTTCTATTCTTGCTCTTTATTTACCATGATTGAGAGTCCCTTGGCGAGTCCGTTCTGCGCAATGGCGTAGATCACAGCCTTTCCGGGCTTCTTGCAAACGACGTTGCCCTTGGAATCAACAGTAGCGACGTTGCGGTTGCTGCTCTCATAGCGAACGCCAACGAGCTGTTTATCGATCTTGTTATCCATGATCATCTGTGCTTCCACACACAGCTTCTCGCCGGGTGAAGCTACAACGGAGCTTGTCAGGTATCCGTTGTCCACACTCTTCGGGTTGGAAAGGGTATCCGATTTCGGAGACGCATATACGGTCTCGGAAACGGTCAGCACCTTCTTTACATGGAACTTCTTTACGTTGGTATAAGCCACTACAATATACTTGTAGTAGGAGTTGGGAGAAAGCTCTTCCTGGCTCCAGGATGTCTTATTCCTGCCTGCTACGGTATCAAGAAGTCTCATCTTGCTGCCGTAAGGTGCACCGTAGATGAGGTATCCTTTTGCTTTCTTCACTCTCTTCCATTTCAGGCGGATTCCTTCCTTCTGAGAAGATGCCACCAGCTTTAAGTTGATATACTTAGCGCCTTTGACATTCTTGGTATCCGTCTTGGTCTTTCTGATCTTCTTGGTGATCTTGGCCTCGGAAGTATTCTTCTTTGCCCATTTCTTATAGGCTGCCTTGTATTTCTTTTTGGCCTCTGCTTCGGTCTTAGCTACATAATCCTTTTCGGCCTTTTCCAGGTTTGCTACAAGGTCCTTGGGAACCAGGTTCTTCTGCTCACCGGTCAGGGCGTCGTAGGTCTTTCTGGCCTCCTCCATGGTCTTCTTATCAGAGTCGGTCAAAGAAATGTCCTTAGGAACCAGCTTTAACTTGGCAATGGCTTCATTGGCCTGTTTGCGGTTCTGGGCATTGGTCTTTGCCAGGCTGTCATAGGTCTCGGCAGCCGCGTACATCCGGTTGACAGCTGAAGACGGAAGCAGCTTTTTCTGGTCCGCACTGAGCGCTTCATAGGCGGCTACTGCATCGTCAATGGCCGCTTTGTCAGCACTTGTCAGGGAAACGGGATCCGGAATATCCTGCATCTTCTTAAGAGCCGCTGTGGAAGCTGCTTTATCGGTTTTATCCTTTGCACCTAAAGATGCGTACTTTTGCTCTGCTGCCACCAACGTCTCAACCGCATTGGGCATCATGGTCTTCATGAGTTTCGCAGTCGCCTTTACGGGGCTTGCCTCATCATAGGCCTGCCTTGCCTTGTTGATCCTGGCCTCGCTCAGATCATCATAGGTTACTTCGCCGATGGCCTTAATGCTCTCCACCGTCCGGGACGCCTTTTGCTGCGCCAGATAGTTGAAGTCATCGTGGTAGCTGATGAGTTTTGCAACAGACTCTACAGAGGTTCCTTCCTTAGCTGCTATGATGGAACCGCCGTAGTAGGTCCATGCGCTGTCCAGTTTTTGCTCAAATGCAGGCGTCAGAACAACCTTTCCATCAATGAGCTGTGCTTCTACCGCCTTGATCAGGGTATCTATGATACCCAGCTCTTTCTTGACAAGTTCTTCATACTCTTTATTGCCGATCCAGACTGCCCACAAATTCTTGTTTCCCAGCTTATCATTTGTGATAGTTGCCACCCAATTCTCGGAGTTTGCAGGATCCGGATCATCCGGGCGTGAATCCGCCTGATACCAGCCAAGGAAGGTCATATCCGGTCTGTCGGAAGCTACATGAAGCGGGATCGTATAGCCTTCCCCGATATCCTCAATGGTATAGGTGTAAAGCACTCTCTCACCGGTTTTGAAATCGCCAATGGGAAGGCCGGCCGTATCCAGCCCCTTGTTATAGGTAATGGTATAAGTGATCGGCTTAAAGACCGCTTTACATTTTAGGCTCTTTGTCAGGGTGCTGTAATTGATCGGCAGATCCTCGGGTTTTACCGTAACCGGAGTCAGCTCGACATCGCCTACGGTAGCGGTGATCGTCCACCCTTCAAAGGAATAGCCGTTTTTACTCAGCGTCGGGAATTTCAGCGCTTTCCCATATTCATACATATTGTTTGTTGTGTAAGGCTCTTCCCCCACGGGAATGCCGCCATCAAAATCAAGTGAGAAGGACTCCATCCTGATCTTCCATCTCGGATACAAAATGAGATTGCCGGTCATTCCGATGGTTGTACAATCCAGCTTTGCATCATCATTCCAGACCGCGTTAGGAGACAACGGCTGGTTGGGGGTAGGCGGTTCGGTGTACCATCCCATAAACTCATATTTCATGCTGGTAGGTGCCAGATCCGGGAACACTACAGACCTCTCACAGGTATAGGAATCCGGTGCCTGTGTCTCAAAACCGCTCATGGTATCATCATATTTATACTCGATACTGTAGGATTCTACTTCCCATACCGCATATACGGTTACTTTATCTGCAGGCATGTTTTCATCTGCGTTCACATCCAGCACAAGCGCTCCATTGTATTCCGCCGCCGATGGCGCTTTTTTCACTCTGCCGTCTGCAGCAGAGGTACCTTCTTCGATATACCAGCCCTTGAAGATATAACCGGATCTCTTTCCGGACAGGTCAGGTGCCTCAATAAGATCCTTATACTGAGCGCTCGTCTGGTAAACATAGGTATCATCCAATAGTTCAACAGAAGGCGCAAATTTGGAATCCCAGCTTCCGTCTGTCAGAACAGTTGCACCATTCAGATTCCAGGTTACGGTATAGCTTTTGCGCTTCCAAACCGCTACAAGAGTCACGTTCTTCTTGGTACCCTTTTCCACAGTTTCAATCTTTCTGTAGTTATCGTTCAGACTGTCATACTGCTCTTTGGTAGTGGTATCCGGATCCAAAGCCAGAAGTTCGTCTTTGATGGTAGGATCGGTTCCGTCATACCAGCCTACAAATTCATAGCCTTCTGTGATAACCATATCGTCAGCAGGCTTTCTGACTGCAAAATTGTCACTTTCGCAGGTGAATTGATCCTTTCCTTCCGTTCCCGCGCTCCAGGTTAGATCATTTTTCCACTTGGCACATTTCGCAAAACCGTTCTCATAGCTGACGGTATAGTCCGTAGGTGCAAAAACCGCCTTAATCAAAAGTGCATGATTGGGCATAAAAACCTTACCCTGCGCAACCTGATTACCGAGATTTGCTTCGATCTCGGCAGCCGTCATAGGCGTGGTGGAACCTTCCAGATAGAATTCCCAGTTTGTAAAAACATAGCCTGCTTTTACAACAGAAGCGGGAAGCGTTATCTCATCATAAGTATTAAGCACGATGGCTGAACCATCATTCGGCATCACAGGTGAATACTCCCCATCCGGCTCACCACCGTCAAAATCCCAGGAAAGTTCAGGACTGTTAAGATCAAATCTGGCATAGACCGGGAATGTTGTAGTACCCGGATTCAGTTCCTTCATAGTCTTCAGAATATCAGCATCGATCTTCGTGATCCTGGTTTTTTCGTCCCAGCCTTTATTCTGATATAAGGCCAGCGCTTCATAATAATCATCTTTATTTTGATAATCACGTGGTAATGGCTCGGATGAAATATTCGTACGATCTTTTAAATACCAGCCAACGAAATGATAACTATCCCCTCCCGTAAGTTCCTTGCAACGAGTATCAAGATTAGGATAAATGCCATATACTTCCGGTCTGAAATAATCCTTCCCCGCTTCGACAGTTCCATCTTGCTTAGCCATCCAGGAGATATCATGCTGATCGGCTTGTGTTGGATAGTCATCCCAACTTCTCCACGTTCCTATCCCTGTAATGTACTCAACACTATACTCTTCATCCTCCCAAACAGCATATATCGTCAAATTATCTGCGGGCATGGTCACTTCTGGATCCGGCAACTCATTCAAGTAGTAGAAAACATCGAATGATCCAGGTTCGTCGCTTTCATAATGGAAACTCCAACCCAATTGCGTATAGTTTTCTCTTGTAATTTCCGGCGGTGTGATTACAGTGCCAAACTCAACAGGCTCACCGTCCTTTCCCGTGTAATCTGCATTGGATGCCGTTCCTCCTTTAAAATCCCAATCCAGATCAAAGGATTCTATTCCCCAGTGGGCGTACAAAGTCAGAGTGTCATCATCTGCGATGGGAAGCTCTGATAATTTATCACGCTCAATTTGTGTTATCTGAGTCCCATCGGCAAGATACCAGCCAAGGAATTTATCTTTAGGAGCTGCTTTTAATGGTGGAATATAATTTTTCCCATTCACAACAGAAAAATAGGTATAGGTTTTTTCCATTGTATTGTCTGATAATGTATTCCCATCCCCGTTAACAAATACAGCAGAATCAAAACCGGTTCCTTTATCATACACAATGCGATAAGTGTGCGGCGTAAAATCAGCCCTGTATCGGAGATCTACGGCCGGCATTTTTGCAGGGATTTCAGACATATTTTCCCATGTCCACATTTGATCACCGGGTTTGTTAACGAGGTATACTTTTTTTTGGAGCACCCAGCCATTAAAATCACAAAAGTCTACGGATAATCCATCGTAATTGCTGTCATTATTCGGATTAAAAAGATCGCTTCCGTAGAAAACTTCTGTCTTGTCAAATCTATGATCGTTTTCCGCAATGGGATTAACGATCTCATGACTATTGCCAAAACTGCTATAAGTATTATATTTATATACATCAATATTATACTCTAGTGTATATTTGTTCCTCTTCCAATTTGCGTAAAGAGTCGTATCCTGAGTGATCACATCACTGTCAAATTCAAAAGGCGTCAGTTCTCCATCAACTAACCAATCCCAGTGGTCAAAGGTAAATCCCTCTGCCTGCGGAGCCGGATCAGGCTCGGTAACTTCTTGCGAAGCAATACCTTGTACCCCTTGTTCGGGAATCTGTTCTCCCAATCCCTTCATATCAAAAGTGACACGTTTATAAGTAGAGGGAATAAATGTATAATAAAACTCGGCCGCTTGCCCACCTGCGGGAACTCCGTCCCAATCGCTCCCATCCGGACCGATTTCGGCTTTTTTACCATTGACGGTTGGTACAAGTTCTTGATCAAAATAGGACTTATTCGCATTTTTATTCTTCAATTTTACATAAAGCACATAAACAACCGGTTGACTTTTATTAATAACGGTACTCTTGTTTTCAATAGGAGTTTTATCTTCCGTGCAAAGTGCTTTCTCCCAAACAAACGCATTTGTAGAATCTACAGTGACGGAATTTTCAATATCCGCAACCGTAGCTCCGGAAGTACAATCCGACGGCTCAGTAACATTTACATTAATGGTTTTTGTCGATATAACCGCATTAGTTGCAAAAGAATAGTTAATTGATATGCGGTTATTTTCGGAATCTAAGGAATACTCAGAAGAATCAACCCACAAATCATTAACTTTCACGCCAAAGCCGTTGCCAACTGGCTCCCGACCGATAGTATACCCATTGTCACCTTCGATCTCGACATTAAGGTAATAGATTTTATCATACTCAGCTATCGTTCCCTTCGAGACAGACGCTCCGTCCAGCTGCCATCCCCAAGAAACCACTTTAGCCATAGAACCCGCATCTGCCTTTGCCTGTTCAAGCACTAATTCGGTATCTCCCGCAAGCTCCTCTCCTCCAGAAGGAGCAGGCACCGTAATATCAATTCGATAACAGATTTTAGGATCGTCTGCCTTCACCATTTCCAAAGGCATTGCAGCCACGATCATTAAAAGCGCCAAGATCCCGCTTAAAACCCTTTCCCAAATTGCTTTCTTCCAAGTTCTTCCTGACTTTTTCATATCGCAGATTCCTTTCCACATCTATGAGTATTTTTGCTCCGAATAAACGCCGGTTTGTTTACATAAAAATGTAATCTAAGAATAGCACAAAAACACCCCTGCAAGCAAGACTCGCAGGGCAGAATTTGCCCATTCTTAGTATTTATCGGTCATATGCGTAAACTTTGTTAGTTTTTCAGGAAATTTTGCCCTATAACCCTCCTTTGGGGGGGCAAGCTCTGTCTCAGAGGTTCATGTATTTATATCGATGGGCTTTCTTGACATCACAAGAACCATACCTGGTTGGCAAACAACTCATGGGTGCGCATGTTATGCGCTTGTATCATTATATTTTCTATCTCTGTAATCCGCAATCCATCCGGTAAGACCGTTTGGAAGTCGCGGATCCATCGGCGTTCCATCGTCAAACATGAGGTTGGATTGTATCGCATTCATAAGACAATGTTGTCCCATTTCGACGCCGCCTATGATCGAAGCAATCCCCTTATCTCCGTTTCTCGTCCATTCCGGGAGATACAAAAATACATCTTTCATGCGTTCCAACCGCCCCATTCTGCTCTTGAGATGATCTTCAAAAGGGTGAAATTCATCTCTTTTGCATATGGCCAGAAAAAGACACTTGCCCTTTTCGTCATATTGATCAAGTCCCGCATCATCCGGCAGCGCATCGCTTCCGACGGGGATGACGATGTCAAAATCATCCATACAGTGATCCATAAGCCGCAGGGCAAATATGGCACCGGACGAATTGCCAAGTAATATCCGAAGACCGACGCCGTTTGTTTTTTCCCTGATGAAATCCAGGTAAAGACTATGTACGATTTCAAAGTAATCAGGCGACCAATACCCCATCACTTTTCCATCTTCATCATAATATTCATTTGCGACGGGTATCAGAATGAACGCGCCATGAAGCGTTTTCTGATAGGAATCGGAAGCATACAGCTCGGCACCGGTATAGTTGATACACACATCTCCAACAAGGGCATTACTCGTCCCATGCAAAAAAGTAAGCAGTGTAAGCTTTCCGTCATCAGCCGTGCCGAATTCGCGCGGATCATACCAATAATACTTCAGTTTGCTATCCTTATACGTATACTCGTCTTTATGAAAACGATCAAACAGATCACCGACCCGGTATGTGGGCTCCTTTGAAATAAAATCCCCTTCCGGCACTTCATCATACCAGGATGCATATACCTCAGACATGTTTTTCTCCTTCTCTTCCATTTACTTGTCTTCACACAAAAATCCGGCATAAGGAAACTGATACAGCAGTACGTCATTTCCGAAAAGATTAACCTTTTTTCCGGTTGCCATACCGTTTGCTATCAAGGTAGCTCCTTCGATCAGTTTTCCCACAAGATCAGGCTTTACCGGAATAGTGCCGTGCATTGCATAGATTTCGTCATAAGTTCCGTTATACTTTGACAGCTTCTTAAGGCTGCCGATATAGGTTTCAATATTCCTGTATTTGCCAAACATGAAGATCCTGCCATCCTGCACGGAATCTCCTGCGATCAGCACCCTGTATTTTTCATCCAGGATCGCTATACTGCCCGGAGTGTGTCCCGGATTATCGATGATCCGAAGCGGCCGGTCTCCAAGATCGATGATGTCACCTTCCTTTACCGGAAGGATCGTTCCCTTTCCGGCGCTTTCTCTGTAGTTTTCCTCTTCCGCAGGGCTCATATAGATTTCATCAAACCCTGCGTTTCCGGATATATGATCCCGGTCCGCATGCGTATTGATCAGAATAAGCGGCAGATTTGTCAGCTGCTCCGCCATTTTTCTGGCTTCCGGTGTATTCATCCCCGTATCAACAAGCGCGGCCCGCTCTTTTCCGCAAAAAAGGAAGAACCGAACACCGTCATCCTCAAATCTCCAGGTATTCTCATTGATCTTTATCGCTTCAGCCATATCTATCCCCCCTCGAAAATATTTATATGTCCGGAATAATCTATGGGATTTATTGATCCACTACCAAACATATTTAGATTTTACCATTAAACGCCAAAAAGGGATATACCCAATCCAAATGTGAGTATATCCCTCTCTTCCACACTCGTTATAGCGGCCCGATCTAAAATACTCGTTCCTGAAGTCTTGAGATCAGTTCGCCACGGATCCTCTCAACCTGCCTGATCGCGTCATCGCACTGTCTCTTAGCTTCGCTGATCTTGGACTGCACAATGACATCTGCCAGAAAGCCGTCAAAGAAGAAGTCCGCAAATGTCAGAAATCCGTCGATATGAATGGATGTGTATCCGCTCACATCCTGCAATTCCCTGCTAAAACGCTGCACCGCGTCTCTTGCCATCTCGATCTGATATTCGGCATCCCGCATTTTACTGTGCTTGATCATACCGGATAACATACCGCCGCCGAACAGATCCAACAGTCCCCAGTTACCGGCGCTTCCCAGATATCTTCTGGCGTTATCCAAATAATATAAGGCATTATCCGCCGCTTCGATCGCTTCTTGAATTTCTTTCCTCTGTAGTTCGTTCATCCTGCTGCCTCTTTAAAAATCGTCGTCAAAATCATCATCAAAGTCATCATCATCGTCAAGATCATAACTGCTGCGCCGCTCATTCTCTGAAAGGAATTCCCTCTTCAATGGTCGCATCATTTGTTACTGTTACAACCATTGTAATCCCTCCGCAGTTCCATTTCAGCCTGCGATATTCCAACTTCTACGCAAATCCCCCGCCAATTCACCACAGAATGCATCTTTTTGTGAAATATTTCCGCAGATCAAAATGGACCCCCGACTCCGTCCCGGGGGGGTCATTTTAGGGTGGCATCTACGATGCTTACTACCATCCTGTGGGGAAGGCAGATGATGGACCGGCCCGGAGCGGTGATGGGGACAGTATGGACGCAGATCTGATTCGGACAGTCCGCTTCCTTCACGCACACGCTTCCACCTTTGATCTCTATGATGTTTTCCCCAAGGTCTGAGGACGCCACCAGCTCATTGTCCTCGGAAAGCGGTACGGAATAGATCTGCTGCCCTTTGATCTCCACAACCACATTCAGTCTCGCCTGATCCGGGAAAGATGCGTCTGCGTTTCTGTTAAACAGCCAAAGGCCCAGCACACAGAGCAAGATCAGCAAAATCAAAATTGACAGCGCAAGGCGTTCTGTTTTTTTCTTGTTCTCAATCATATCAAACGCCTCCGCTGTCAATTCTATATTCCGAAAATCAATTCTCTTATCCCGAAAATCAATTCTCATATCCCGAAAATCAATTCCATATTCAGGAAAAATCAGGCCTTGGCCTCTCCCGCCTTCATATTCTCAGACTTCTCATCAGCCGTCACACTCTTGTGCGTTCCCTTGATGATGGGGGAAAGCCTCTTATATACCAGGAAGGTGATTGCTACATCGATCAAACCCTTTACGATGGTGAACGGGCAGTTGAACACTACCAGGCACTGCAGCAACGAATTCATCTTCGGATTGATCGCCTGATAAGCTCCGATGATAGCTTCCATCGGCATAAAGTTGGTGTAGAACGGATAGGTAATAAAATAGTTCGCCGGGATGGAAATGATACCCATTGCAAGGGCACCGATCAAAGATCCGATCAAAGCACCCTTTCTGTCCTTTTTCCTATGATACACCAAACCGGCAACAAATACAAAGGATGCGCCAAGCATAAAGTTGGCAAGCTCTCCCACGCCCCCGGAGCTGGTCTTCAAAAGATGAATGAGGTTTTTGACAAGGCAAATGAGAACGCCCTCCACAGGCCCCATTGCAAAGGCTCCGATCAGAGCCGGCAGCTCCGAAATGTCCATCTTGATGAAAGATGGCATAAAGGGCACCGTAAACTCGATGAACATCAGGATGAAAGCTACGGCAGACAGCATGCCCACCATTGCCAGGTTACGTACTCTGTTTTTTTTCATAGTAAGCCTCCTTTTTTACTCTTAGAAAGAGTCATCTCAGGCATCCTTCTTCATGAAGCTTTTGCTTATTCTTTATGCCATCACATAAAGAAAAACTCCGAAGTCATCTTCGGAGTTTATTTGCAAGATCAGGATACGCTAAAGGAAGCGCATTCTTTCTTCTCTCATCCAGACTTTACTGTCGGTCCCGGAATCACACCGGATCATGAAGCTGCCGATCGTCTTTTGCTTTAGAGCTTACATATTCTGCTTGGAAGCCGAAAACTCTGATGCTTTGATTCAACGATCCGCATCTTCTCGCGGACTTTACCGCCGGTAGGGAATCACACCCGTCCCCGAAGAACGATACCATATATGTGTAGTAACCGGCTGACTGTTCAGCCACTTGGTACTATACACCCCTACTATGGATCCGTCAAGAGGATTCTTGTTTCATAACCTTCAGCTTTTAGCGCCTAAGCAACTACTGATCAGATGCCATCCCCCGATACCGGCACTTTGATTCATACTTGAGTTATTTGAAAATGAACCACTTACTCCGTCCCCCTGGTTCATTTCTGCTACCCTGCGCGCTTGCATACGATCCGCTTCGCCTTTGCAGCCCTCAGCTTCTTTCCGGCTTTTGCAAATTTTTTCTGCGCGGCCTTTTTGGTTTTGCCTTCACAGAGCACGACAATCTTTGTCTTCTTAGGCAGCTTTGCAAACGCCTTTTTATGGAGCTTTTTCAGGGACGACGCACGGACTCTGATCTCCTTTAACGACTTATCCCGGAAAAATGCCTGCGATCCGATCGAGAGCTTTGTGCACTTTGAAAGATCGATCTTCCTGATCTTCTTCTGCCCGGCAAAAGCGCGATTCCCGATTTTTGTGACCTGATAGGAAACACCGTTTTCAGCCGTGATCTTGCCCGGCATCTTGATCTTTTTCGGGATCTGCTTTCCCCGAAGGCCCTTCAGTGCAACCTCAGGCATATGCTTCGCATCGCCCTTTTTGATCACTGCAAAGACCATATAGCCAAGGGACTTGTCAGCGGAAACAACCTCTGACCCGACTGCTGCTTCCTGCATAGCGCCGGGCTGATCTGACGGCTGATCCTTTCCCGGACCGTTGCCGCCTTCTGTATCCCTGCCATCGTTTGCTCCGTCCTTGCCATCTACGGCAGGATCCTTTTTCTCGCCATCCTGTCCCGAAGAGCCGCCTTCCTGTTCATCCTCGTCTCCCGGCGTCACCCAGATACCGCATCTGAGCTTCTGTCCCAGGAAGGTGATCGTCACATCGGTATCCTTTCCCGTAAGCTTATGCGTAGCCGCAGGCTCCCCGTTTATGGTGATCTCAAGCAGGGACGGATCTAATAAAATGGTAGCGCTGGAATTGTCACCTCGATAAGCTCCATTCACTTCAAATCCTGTGGCATCAAACAATTCTCCTGCCTGATAATCTCGTTTCTTCGGATAGTTTGCAATGGAAAGAGACCGTAATTGCATATAATAATAATATAAATTCTGAGTTTTACTCTGACCGGTCCTCAGATATTCGATCCGAATATTAAATGGCCTGTCAATCTGATCCGTAAAATAGACCGGATAGCCAATGGCTCTGTCTCGGGTGTTATAATATTCATTTCCCTTAATCGGATGTTCCTTATCCACTGAAATAAACTCATTACAGATCACATCTGTATCTTTATCATCATAATAAGGAACGATCTTCACACTGTCTAATTCGATTCCATATGGGCTATCAGGGTTCTTATTATCATAATCTGTCAACAGATATAGCGGATTCGGCATTATTCCCTCAAAAATAGCACCGAGATGTTCCACAAAAGGATCATGATGTGCTCCATATTCCGGCTCATAGGGCGTTGTACTGAGTATGACCTCCGATTTTACAATACTCGCGATACGAAACAGGTTTTTGCCGTCAGAAAGTGCAATCAAACCTTCTCGCGAGGCATTCAGCTTTAAATATTCAATGCCATCTACCGAAACCACCTCGGTAGGGATATTATCATCCACAGCAAGAATCGAACCGGATATGTAGATCTCACCCTCTTTAACGATGTATTCCTTCTTTTGCGGATCCCATCGTTTATCCATCTCCGAATCCGAAAGCTCATGATAAAACCGAAAAGCAGCCAGCTGCTCTCCCTTCAGCGTTTGAATGCCTGTCTCATCCGCATATCCGAGACTTACCAGATAGTCCCTGTGCATTCTCCAGTAATTATGCATGGAAGTTTGCAGCGGCGTAAAAGAAGTACTGCTCTCCATCCTGTAATAATAGGTCTTCGGCGTATAAACGTTGATGTAAACATACATATTTTGCAGCCTGCTCTTGTCAAAGATCAGATTTATCCATTTATATTCATCGACTGCCGTCAGATTCAGGGTAAGCTTATACCATCCTTCTTTTCCTTCCACGGGACCAAACTCAACATATTTGGAAGCGTCGCCCTCCATGGAATAATCCGAATTGATCTTATCCCTTGCAACTTCTCCCTTATAAAAAGCAGACTTACTGTAAATATAAACCGTTCGGGTTTCCTCCGTCCCCTTTAAATGGTTTATACACATGGTTGCTACGCTTCCCCTGCATTCCTTTGCAAAATTCGCCCGACCTGTGCCCCCCTCAATGCTTTCATAAAAGCCCGGGTGATTATTCACTGACACATAGATCGCATTTTTTCTGATCTGTTGATTGGATGCATTCACTTCATCCGTGATCCCCTTTTTCGAGATCAGATAAACACCCTCCTGATCCGGGGTAAAAAATATCTTGTTCCCATCGTGAGGCTCCTTCAGCTCCTCAAGGGTAGCCTCTGTTTCCAGGCGGGGCAAAAAGGTTCCGTCCTCCTGCAGCTGTTTCGGATTGCTCTTGGGATTCCCATAATAGGTAACCTCCAGCTCAGAAGCCGGAAGGATCCCGTATTCTTCATCATCCCGAAACTCATAAACCTCTATTGCCGCTCCATAAACACCTTTCACAAACAGACTGGTTGACAACTCCGCGCTCTCTTTGGCAATATAGGTTTCTTTTTCGCGTTGATAGGTTAAATCCAAAACCTTAAGACCACCGAAGCCCTCTTCCACCTCAATGATACATCCGTGCTCCCTGACCGAGGGATCAGCAGGGTTTCCGATGGTAAAAAGATACGTGCCTCCGGTTCTGGTGCTGAAGCTGTAGATTCCATTTGCAGCATCCAGTGTTTGCATTACGGCAAATCGCGGAAGTGCCTGCGGCTCTGCGAGCTCTCCCTCGTCATACCCATAGTAGGTCATCTGCAGGCTCTCAGGCTTTGGAGCGCTCTTCTGATATCCCTTCAGATCACGCACCTGAAAGATATAAGGCTCCTCCGTATATTTGACAGTTTGATATGCCAGCTCTTTTTTCACATCAAAGACATCTGTCTCCCAGGTATTCGTCTGTTCCGAATAGTTTGCTTCGGCTAACTGCAGATGATCATAATCCACGATATGAAGCAGCATCATCTCATCAGCTCTATCAATGGAACGGTCCTGGAGCAGGGTAAAACCATAGTTCCAGCTAATGAGATAGTACCCCGGTTTCAAAGCCGTATCCTTAAAACGGAACAGTCCGTTATTACGCTCACCGGGGATCTCTTCAAAAAAGTCACTTCCCTTTATCCGCGTCAAGGTCTGACCTTCCGGTATGTTCAGCTTACTCAGATCTTCATAAGGATCATCGCTTTCGGGGATCGAAAGCGTTTCTCCCAGATATGTCACATTCAAATTTGCTGCTTCATCTTCCACAAAAGTCGATTCTACCGCTTTCACCTCACCAGTGACAGCATCCCGCTCCATCACTCTTGCAACTCCGAAATAACAGCCGATGGGGCCATCAAAACCGGCAATGTCTTTTGTGGATAGTTCAAGCCGAACGTCCAGTGTAGGATCACTGAAAACGCTATTTGTCCCGTAATATTTACTGACATTCGATGAAAGTCTGGCGTCGAATTCCCCATAGACTCCGTCATCCTTGTCTGACCTGACAAAACCTCCCATCAGGCCATAGCGAATACCGACTACTTTACTGTTATTCAAGGGATTGATCAGAAAGCTGCCATCGGGATTACGATAATATACAACCCCCGCCAGCGCTGAATGCGTCGAAAGCAGCAGTGTCAGGACCATAGACATGATGAACGTGAAAAAAAGAGTTCCTGAAAAAAGGCTTTTGCGATGATGCATACTTTCCCCTCCTTTTTAGACTATAGGATAAAACATACCCCGCCGCACAGGCGCGACGGGGCACAGCTTTAATTTTTCTGATTGATGTAATTGACCAGGCCCTGGGCGTCAATGATCTTCTGCATAAACGGCGGGAAGGCCTGTCCCTTAAACTGCGTGTTCTTTGTGCGGTTATACACGATACCGCTGTCGAAATCCACCTCCACGATATCTCCCTCATCGGTACCGGCAACCGCCTCCGGACACTCCACGATGGGAAGGCCGATGTTGATGCTGTTGCGATAAAAGATCCGGGCAAAGGTCTCCGCGATCACGCAGCTGACGCCGCTGGCCTTGATGGCGATGGGTGCATGCTCACGTGAGGAGCCACAGCCGAAGTTCTTGGTCGCCACGATGATGTCGCCCTTTTGTACCTTCTTTACAAATTCCGTATCGATGTCTTCCATACAATGTGTTGCCAGCTCCGCAGGATCGGAGGAATTCAAGTATCTGGCGGGGATGATCACATCCGTATCCACATTGTCTCCATATTTAAAAACTCTGCCTTTTGCGTTTTCCATAATCTATCCTTCCTTTTTCTGTTATCTGTTTTCCAGCTTTTCATCTTGTAGTACTGTTCACGCTTGATCTTACGATACTACCTCACGGCCTTGCGATCTTACCCGCGATGGCACTGGCAGCGGCAACTGCCGGCGATGCCAGGTAGATCTCAGATGTGACGTGTCCCATACGTCCTACGAAGTTGCGGTTTGTGGTGGACACGCAGCGCTCATTCTCTGCAAGGATTCCCATGTAACCGCCAAGGCAGGGGCCGCAGGTCGGCGTGGAAACGATTCCGCCCGCCTCGATAAAGGTCTTCAAAAGTCCCTCTTCCATTGCCTGCAGATAAATGGCCTGGGTCGCGGGGATCACGATCAGTCTCATACCGTCGGCAACCTTTTTGCCCTCTAACAGCTTTGCGGCGATCCGAAGATCCTGGATCCGTCCGTTGGTACAGGAGCCGATCACCACCTGATCGATCACGATGTCATCCATTGCCTCGATCTCGCTGATGGTGTGGGTATTTTCCGGCAGATGCGGGAAGGAAACCGTAGGCTCCAGCGTGGAAAGGTCGATGACATATTCCTCATCATATACGGCATCCTCATCCGCCTCATAAACGATATACTCTCTGGTGGCATGCTCCTTCAGATACTCGATGGTCTTCTCATCTACGGGGAAGATGCCGTTCTTGCCGCCGGCCTCGATGGCCATATTGGCAATGGTGAAACGATCATCCATGGTAAGGGAGGCTACGCCCTCTCCCACGAACTCCATGGAACGATACAGCGCGCCGTCCACGCCGATCATACCGATGATGTGAAGGATCACATCCTTACCGCTGACATTCTCGGAAAGCGCTCCCTTTAACACGAACCGGATGGCGGAAGGTACCTTAAACCATGCTTTTCCGGTTGCCATACCGGCAGCCATATCGGTAGAGCCCACGCCGGTGGAAAAGGCGCCGAGCGCTCCATAGGTACAGGTGTGGGAATCCGCACCGATGATCACATCACCGGGCACGGTCAGTCCTTTTTCCGGTAAAAGTGCATGCTCGATGCCCATCTGACCGACCTCAAAGTAATTGGTGATATCGTGCTTTTTCGCAAACTCTCTGACGCACTTGCAATGCTCAGCAGACTTGATATCCTTATTCGGTACAAAATGATCCGGTACCAGAGCGATCTTATCCTTGTCAAAGACGCCCTCGGTGTTCATCTTGTCCATCTCCTTGATTGCCACGGGGCTGGTGATATCATTGCCCAGAACGAGGGATAAATTCGCCTCGATCAATTGTCCGGCCTCTACCTTTTCAAGGCCGGCAGCCCGCGCTAAGATCTTTTGTGTCATTGTCATTCCCATATAGTTTCTCCTCCTGTTTTTCAGATCTGTATAACGATCTGTATATTTGCTTACTTACGATCCGAGATCTTTGCATACCGCAGATGATCCCGAAACTCTCCTCTGACCTGCACGCTCTTATACTCTACGCCCTCGAGCACAAAGCCCATTCGCTCCAACAGATAGATGGACCGGATATTGGCCGGAGATACCCTCGCTTCGATCCTGTGCATTCCATAGGTGCCGAAGATCTCCTCCATGGTTGCAAGGCAGGCCTCCTTCATCAGGCCCTTTCCCCAATAGTCATGGCCCAGGTCATATCCGAAGACCGTGCTTAGGTATGGAAGCGGTCTCAGCCTCGAATAGCTCAAGGTACCGATGACCGTCTTGGGGTCCTCCTTTGGAAATACATAGTAGTAAATATTCTGTTTTTTCTCGGTCTCTGCCATCTCATACTGCAGGGAACGCAGCTGGTACTCAGGCGTATAATAGGCTTCCTGATGGGTAAACTCGAATTCCTCAAACCATTCTCTGTTTTTAGAATAGTACTCTGCCAGTCCCTGCGCATAGCTTTCGTCGGCTGTGGTGATGATCAGGCGATCCGTGATCAACTTCACTGACATTGGATTTCCTTTCCTTTTTCCGATGTAACACACCGTGATCCTTTGATTCTTAACCTGTATATTGTACCAAAGTTCAGATTGCAAGTCAAAATCCTTTATGCTAAACTCATAAAGAATCTACAGGATCCCTGATTCTGAGACCAAAAAAGACGTAAAAAGGAATCAAATAACCATGAACAAAACCCACAAAACCATTCTTTCTTTAGAGGTATTCCCTCCCAAAAAAGAGGATGAATTCCAAAATGCATTCTCCACCATGGACAAGTTCAAGGAGCTTAACCCCTCCTTTATCTCCGTTACCTACGGTGCCGGTGGAAGCCGTTCCAAAAAAACGGTGGAGATCGCAGACTATATCCAGAACACTCTGGGCATCACGGCCCTCGCGCATCTGACCTGCGTTGGCAATAAAAAAGAGGATATCGACGACGTCTGCTCACAGCTTCAGGCTGCCGGGATCAAAAACATTCTGGCCCTTCGCGGAGACCGTCCTGCCGATATGAGCGATGAACAATATGAAGGCCGCGATTTTGCCTATGCCGCAGAGCTCGTTTCACATTTGAAGCAAAACACCGACTTTACCGTTTTCGGTGCCTGCTATCCGGAAAAGCATTTTGAGGCCATGTCCACAAGAGCCGATCTGCAGCATCTGAAGCAAAAGGTAGAGGCCGGCTGCAGTGAGCTCATCACACAGCTTTTCATGAACAATGATGTCTTCTACGATTTCTGTGACAAGGCACTTGCCGCCGGGATCACCATTCCCATTCACGCAGGCATTATGCCCATCACCTCCGTAAAGCAGGTTGCCACGACCATCTCGCTTTCCGGCACCTCGATCCCCAAGGCTTTTTCCGATCTGGTGGCCAGATACGGTGAAAACCCGGAGGATATGCGCAAAGCCGGCATAGATTATGCCATCCGGCAGATGCAGGATCTCATTGACGGGGGTGTGGAGGGCATTCACATCTATTCCATGAACAAGCCCAAAATGACAGCCGAGATCGTTCACTCTCTCCGATTTTGAAAAATCACCGGCTGACATGCAACCATTTTCGTAAAACTGACGTATTTGGGTTAAAGCAGATCAATCTGCGGTACAGACTATGGCTTTTTGCCACCAGAATACAAAGGAGAAACCAAAATGAAGGAAATCAATGAGGAACTCATTCAGAACGAAGAGAATCTTGATGAAGCGCTGAAAACCGCCTACACCCTGCCCCCCATGCAGTATGGGGAGGAGTCCATGGAGGCGGCCGAGAACAAGTATGATGAATTCGTAAACCTGACTAAGGATGACATCTATTCTCAGGTTACACAGTTCAAGACCTATGTGGCCCCCTGCTTTACAGAGGATCAGGCTTATCTTTCCTCCGATCCCACAGTAAATAAAGATATCGATGAGATCGAAGCGGGTAGCAAGCTCAATAAAGCTTTTTCTGTCAACGAAAATGAGGTGGATATCGATTTCAAGGATGAAAAGGTGTTCCTTCCCACCGAGAATGCCACGGTCAAGCTTGTTGCAAATCAAAAGCATCTGAAAACCCTGAAGGCAGATCTGAAAAACTATCTGGAACAGGTCGATGATACCCTTACCACACAGTTTTATGATCCGAATGATGAGGCTGCCTCAGAGCTGACGATGGGCTTTCTGAAGGCCAACGGACTCGGATCCTTCAACCGGATGCTGAATGGACATACCAATACCTATCTGGCCATGCACACCCCCATGGTGGATGCGGTCGGCGGACTTACGGGAACCATCAATGCCAAATTTGATTCGAACCTTCCCAAGCGCCTGATCAAAAACGAAAGCTACTACCCGATCATCAGCGTGATCAACAAAGCCGAGGAGCATCTTCAGACCCTTTCCGATTACTGGATGGAAAAGGACGCAGGCGATAAATCCTTTGACAAGGTCAGGATCGGTCAGTACCGCCAAAAGCTTTATGCGCAGGCAAACGAAATGCTCCCTTTGATCGATAAAATGTCAGGCGCTGCAAAGAATATGGAATGCAGAGATCTGATCAAAGATAGCAAACTTCACAGCAGCGGCAATGAAGATCCCTTCCATAACGCTTTGGAAGCTGACCGCGGTGCTTTGCAGCTTAAGTGCACGCTACAGGCTCATATGGCCGGACTGGAAAACGGATGGGATATCAATGATCTGGGGATTTTGGCAGCCTTCCATTTCGCCAATACCTCTGCCAGAAACAAATGCAAAAAGCTCAATATCACACACGATTTTTCGGCATATGAAAGCGCTGATCATTCTCCCGAATATAAAGAGGGACAGGAGCAATACCTGAATGATCTGGATACCTATTGGACACATCTTCAAAAATCTCCTGTCACAGATGCAAGGGACAGACAGGAAAAGCTCAACCGTATGAAGGCTATGATCGATAAGGGCTATGAAAAGGGATTTATCGAAAATGCACAAAAGGACTACTTTCAGCAGATGTATGACAATTCCCTTGCCCGCAGCAAGAAGATCGCCGATAAAAAGGAGCCTGCCTGCTACGACGGCAAGAATCCTTCTCCTTCCAATATGATTGCCGGAAATGAGATCGACATGCGCATGTTCAAGTTTGATGCAAAGCGTTCCATCATCTTCTTCGGACGGGAATCCGATGAACACGAAAAGCTCAGGACTGCCGTACAGCAGCTGCGTCAGATTGAGAAGGACAATGCTGAAAATATGAACATCCAGATTGATAAATCGGAATACCTCAGGAAGCTGGATGAGGTGCTCTATTACTCCAAGCTGTACCAGAAGGAGAAAAAGGATCCCCATACGCCCGCCGGTAAAAAAAGACTGGAAGGTGCCAAAAAATTTGAAGCGTATGCCAAGCAGCAGCGAAGGGCTCTGATGGATGAGATCAATGGTGAAAAAGATCCCGAAAAAGAACGGACCACTCTCGAGCAATATCGCATCGACAATGCCAAGTCCATCGCACAGAAAGCAACAAATGAGTTGAATGATATGGATATCATTCCACAGGGTGCCGGCAAAAAAGCGTTTCTGGAGAACTGTGCGGACATTCTGGTCAGCAAATTTGCCGCCGCTGAGCCCGGTCCCCTGAGAGACGGCTTCCTGACAAAGGGTGCCAACATTTTAAAGAAGGATCTCTTAAACAGCAAAGAGTTTAACCGGATGATGAGCACCTATATGCGATCCGGGATGTCTCCCGCAGACATTGCAAATGATCTTGGTGGCGATAACGGGATGGCTGCCCTGAAAAAATTCAGCGAAAAGATCAAGAAGGAATCCCTCGATCGGACTGCTGATCTGACTACCAAAAAAACAGCGATCAGAGCCAAAAATGAAAAGGTCAGACCCTTAGCACCACAATAAAATCCATTCAACATGCAAAAAACGGGGAAAACGAAAAATACGTTTTCCCCGCTTCTTTATTTATCAGTCTGCTTTGTCTGTCAAAGCCAGTCTACACTTCCCGCCTCTGACTTTCTATCTCTCATCATCAGCTCATTCAATGCAACTGCTGCACTCTTTCCGTCAAACAGAACTTCATTCACAGCCGTCACGATGGGCATGGGTATGTCATACTTCTTTGCCAGGCCCATAGCAGCCTTTGCACTGTAAACACCTTCCACAACCATCTGTACCTCGTCCATAGCCTCCTGCATACTCTTGCCCTGACCGATCAGGATACCGGCACGGCGGTTTCTGGAATGCATGGAGGAACAGGTTACGATCAGATCCCCGATACCGGTCAGACCCGAAAAACTCTCCTGCTTCCCACCCATCGCAAGTCCCAGTCTGGAAATCTCGGAAATGCCTCTGGTAATGATCGCTGCCTTGGCATTGTCTCCCTGTCCGAGTCCGTCCGCAATACCGGCGGCAAGTGCGATCACATTTTTCAGCGCACCGCCAAGCTCAATACCAAGGACATCGGAGCTGGTATAAACCCTGAGATAATCACACATAAACAGATTCTGGATCATCTCCGCATCTTCTTTTTTCTTAGCTCCTGCTACCAGCGTGGTGGTGAGCTCCCGTCCCACTTCTTCTGCGTGGGAAGGT
>JAILHW010000106.1 GCA_024695605.1 Lachnospiraceae bacterium
TGCTTCGGATGGCAGACTTCTGGTGGATGCCAGAGGAAACTTCGGGACCTGTATCGGCTCCGGACTCGGCGGAAAGATCTATATCAAAAAGGGTGCGCTTGAGCTGAATGCCAACGGAGACAGAGCAGTGGCAGTCGGTTCTTTTCAGGGGGATGATGAGATCCGTATCACCAACTGCGGGCTGGAGATCGACCTTTCTATATCGGACGGGGTAGGATGCGGCAGTATTGAGGAAAGCACCATTGTCAAATTCCACAAGTGTTATGTGAAATGCTCCATCAGCGGAAACAATACCGTCGGCATCGGATCCTTAAGCGGAGAAGAGACGCTGGTAGATATTCTGGATTCCTTTACGGACTTTACGATCAGAAGCGGGGATTCCACCTGTGTCGGTGCGCTGCAGGGCGCTACGAAGATGACAGCATCTTTGGCCTCCGTACGGGTTGAAAGCGTTGGAGAAAACTGCCTGGCCTTCGGCGGGTATTCGGGGGATGCGGTCGCCTTCTTCAACGGGGTGGATGTCAAGGTGAAGATCTACAATTCTTCAGGGAAGGACTGCTTTGCCAAGGATGAGGATATCACCATGATCAACGGAAAATGCAGCATTTTCGTAAATGACAAAAGGATCGAGCGAAAACTGGACTATAAATTCGACAAGGAGTAGGAAAAGATCGCAAAATCTGTTACACTAAGAGTTGGGGGTATTCTGTAAGGGATGGAGGTATAGCAAAGATGAAACTGAAATTTATCGGAGCGGACCATGAGGTAACCGGAAGCTGTCATTATGTAGAATGTGCGGGCAGGCATCTTTTGGTGGATTACGGTATGGAGCAGGGCGTCGATGTCTATGAAAACGTGCCGATCCCCGTTCAGGAATCCATGATCGATTGTGTGATCCTGACACATGCCCATGTGGATCATTCAGGTATGCTGCCGCTGCTGTATGCAAGGGGCTTTCGCGGAAAGATCTTCATGACGGAGGCAACCGCGGATCTGTGCTCGATCATGCTGCGTGACTGTGCGCATATTCAGATGCAGGAGGCTGAGTGGAAAAACCGCAAGGCCAAGCGTTCTGCAGAGGTGCAGTCGGCTGAGCCGATCTATACGATGGAGGATGCGGACGGAACGATCCGTCTGATCGTACCCTGTCCCTATGATAAGGAGATCGAGGTCTGTGAAGGCGTCAGGATTCGGTTTACGGATATCGGACATCTGCTTGGATCGGCTTCGGTGGAAATGTGGCTTACGGAAAACGGGATGAAAAAGAAGGTGGTCTTTTCCGGTGATATCGGAAACAAGAACCAGCCGCTGATCCGGGATCCGCAGAAAACGGCGGAAGCGGATTATGTGGTGATGGAATCCACCTACGGAGACAGGCTCCATGCTAAGGACCGGGTAGATTATGCCGGAGAGCTTGTAAAGATTTTGAAGGATACCTTTGATCATGGCGGCAACGTGGTGATCCCCTCCTTTGCGGTGGGCAGAACCCAGGAGCTTTTGTATTTTCTGCGAAAGATCAAAACAGAGCGTCTGGTGGAAGGACACGAGAATTTCCCTGTTTATGTGGATAGTCCGCTGGCAGTGGAGGCTACGGGAATCTTTCAGAAGAATATCTACAACTGCTTTGATGACGAGGCTATGGAGCTTGTCAGACAGGGGATCAATCCCATCAGCTTCCCGGGACTTCGCCTGTCCATCACCTCCGAGGAATCCAAGGATATCAACTTCGACGATACGCCCAAGGTGATCCTTTCCGCATCCGGTATGTGTGAGGCAGGTCGTATCCGCCATCATCTAAAGCACAATCTCTGGCGGCCGGAATGCACGATCCTCTTTGTGGGATACCAGGCCATCGGAACGCTGGGCCGTGCCATCATCGAGGGTAAAAAGGAAGTCAAGCTCTTCGGAGAGCCCATTGAGGTGCGGGCAAAGATCGCACAGCTGGTGGGACTGTCCGGACATGCGGATAAAAACGGCCTTCTGGAATGGATCTGCGGCTTTGAGAAAAAGCCCGAAAAGGTGTTTGTGGTGCACGGCGAGGATTCGGTGACAACGGCCTTTGCAGGGTGCCTGCGGCATGAGTACGGGTTTGATTCCTATGCGCCCTACAGCGGTGCGGAGTTTGATCTTCTGACCGGAGAGATCACCTACGATCCCGAGCCTGTACCCGTTAAGAAGAGACGTGTGGTATCCGATATCTTTAACCGCCTGCTGGCAGCGGGTGCCCGCCTGATGGCAGTCATCCAAAAGAACGAGGGCGGGACCAACAAGGATCTTGCAAAATTTGCCGACCAGATCAATGCGCTGGCCGACAAGTGGGACCGATAAAAAATTACAGAAACGAAGGAACAGAAAACATGAGTTATGCAGATACAGTCTTTATCAATATGTGCCGCGATATCTTGGATAACGGCACCGACACCAAGGGAGAGAAGGTAAGGCCGCACTGGCCGGATGGCGAGAGTGCCTATACCATCAAGAAATTCGGCGTTGTAAACCGATATGATCTGTCAAAGGAGTTTCCGATCATGACGCTCAGACGGACGGCGCTCAAGAGTGCCACGGATGAGATGCTCTGGATCTGGCAGCAAAAGTCCAATAACATCAACGATCTGCACAGTCACATCTGGGATGAATGGGCGGATGAGAACGGCTCCATTGGAAAAGCCTACGGATATCAGATGTCTGTGAAGCATGCCTACAAGGAAGGCATGATGGATCAGGTGGACCGGGTGATCTATGATCTGAAGCACAATCCCTTCAGCCGCAGGATTCTGACCAATATCTATGTGCATCAGGATCTCTCCGAGATGAACCTGTATCCCTGTGCATACAGCATGACCTTTAATGTGACACAGAAAAAGGGAGATGAGAAGCTGACGCTGAATGCGATATTAAACCAGAGATCTCAGGATGTGCTGGCCGCCAATAACTGGAATGTGGTGCAGTATGCAGTGCTTGTGCATATGCTGGCCCAGGTTTGTGATATGAAAGTGGGAGAGCTGGTGCATGTGATCGCGGATGCCCACATTTATGACCGGCATGTACCGCTGGTGGAGGAGCTGATCAAAAGAGAGCCCTTCCCGGCGCCAAAGTTTACCCTGAATCCGGACATCAAGGATTTTTATCAATTCACGAGAAATGATGTCAGTCTTGAAAACTACGTGACCGGTGAGCAGATCAAAGACATCCCGGTAGCGATCTAAGGAGCCTTGCGAAGATGGAGAAGATCTGGGGCAAACTGAAAGAACTGATCTACAAGGATGTGAGCAGGGAATCGGAATCGAACGATCTTTCCGTGCTGCTGCGTGAGCTGGCATTGGTGGAGATCCTCTCTTTGCTGGTTTTGGCAGTACTGTTTGCATATCTGAATACCAGCTTTTTGTGCTTAAGCTGCGTCTTTACGGTAGGCGTTATGGCGGCTGTTTTGATGCTGACCTTTGAGGATAAGACTGCAGCCGGTATGTATGTGTATATTGCGATCAACCACGTGCTGGTTGCGATCGCCTGTCTGGAAACAGAGTGGAGACTGTATTTTGCTCCCATGATCATAGTCTGCATCATGCTGTTTTTCTTTAATGCCAGGGTCTCTATGAAGACGAAGGTATATTATTCCGTCGGAGAGGTCGTTTACCTGATGGCTCTTCTGGCCGCGGAATATATGCTGCCGCTTGAGACGGCCATCGGACCGGCAGCGTCGCATTTGATCATCGTCATCAACATTTGCACGCAGGTGGCAAGCACCAGCCTGGAGGCCTATGCCTACTCGCTGAAATATACCCGGAATGAGGAAAAGATCATTCAGTATAACAAAAAGCTCGAGGATATGGTATCCACGGATGCTCTGACAACGCTCTGGAATCGGCGTGCCATGAACGAGCATCTGTCTCTTTTGGAAAACAGCTTCCGCAAGCACCAGAAGAATTTTGCGGTAGCCATTATGGATATTGATTTTTTCAAAAAGGTGAATGACACCTACGGTCACGGTATGGGAGATTATGTGCTGAAATCCCTTGCGGCGATCTTAAAGGAGACCATGGAAGGCAAGGGCAGTGTTGCCAGATGGGGCGGCGAGGAATTTCTGCTGACCTTTGAGGGGATGCGGTATGACGCGGCAGTGGAAATGATCGATCATCTCAGGGAGCGGATCGCCCAGGAGGAATTTGCATTCAAGGATGTGAAGCTGCATCTGACCATCACGGGCGGAATCGAGGACTACGCGATGGCGGATTCCATCGATTCGGTGATCACCAAGGCGGATGAGCGTTTGTACAGAGGAAAAACCGGAGGAAGAAACCGGATCGTAAGTACGGATTAAGGAAAAGAAAAGCGCCCCTTAGAAGGAGAGGGGCGCATTTTTTCTGACATAACGGGTGAAGAAAAATTCGATATCAAAGCAGGTCTGTTCTTCGCCTTCTTCGACAAGCTCCCAGTCGGGATCCTCATCCAGATTCGGGAAGTGAGCGTCTGCCTCGTAGCTGTGACGGATCCTTGTCACAAGAGCCTCCTCACAATAGGGTAAAAACTGACGATAGACGGTTTCTCCGCCGATCACATAGATCTCGGTGCCGGTCTCTTTTGCCTTCTTAAGGGCATCCTCTACAGAGGCGGCGATAACGGCGCCCGTAACCTTATAGTCCGGGTTGGAGGTCAGCACGATGTTGGTGCGGTTTGCAAGGGGCTGTCCCTGCGGAAAGCTCTCCAGGGTCTTTCGTCCCATGATGATGGTCTGGCCCGTAGTGGTCTGCCGGAAGTTTTTCATATCACTGGGAATGCGGATCAGAAGGCTGTTTTTCAGGCCGATCGCCCAGTTATTGTCTGCGGATAAGATACATTTCATAGAATCCTCCTTTTCTGTGCCGGGTTTGATCCTTCACTTAGATGTTACCTTCCCCCTTATTTTCTGTCAAGTTGGATGAGACTATTCTTGACAGTCTATTTTTGGCGGTGGTAAACTAGTAGAGTTGAGAGAGACACTTTCCCGCTCGACGAAAACTGATCATAGAAAGGATGATGTATTATGGAAAAGAAAAACATTGATTGGGGCAGTATCGGTTTCGGTTATGTGAAAACGGATAAGAGATTTGTTTCCAATTTTAAGGACGGTGCCTGGGACGCAGGTGCTTTGATAGAGGATGATAAGGTCGTGATCAGTGAGTGTGCGGGTGTTCTGCAGTATGCGCAGACGATCTTCGAAGGTCTGAAGGCTTATACCACAGAGGATGGCAGGATCGTTACCTTCCGTCCCGACCTGAACGCCTCCAGAATGGCAGACTCCGCTAAGAGACTTGAGATGCCCGTATTCCCCGAGGATCGTTTCGTGGAAGCGGTTGTGGAGACGGTAAAGGCCAATGAAGCATACGTTCCGCCCTACGGCAGCGGAGCTACCTTATATATCAGACCCTACATGTTCGGTACGAATCCGGTTATCGGTGTAAAGCCGGCTGAGGAGTATCAGTTCAGGATCCTTACGACGCCGGTAGGCCCTTACTTTAAGGGCGGCGCAAAGCCCATCACCATCAAGGTCAGTGACTTCGACCGTGCAGCACCGCACGGAACCGGTCATATCAAAGCAGGCCTGAACTATGCCATGAGTCTGCATGCCATCGTAACCGCACACAAAGAAGGCTATGATGAGAATATGTACCTGGATGCAGCCAGCAGAACCAAGGTTGAGGAGACAGGCGGCGCCAACTTCCTGTTCGTGACCAAGAACGGCAAGGTTGTAACACCGAAGTCCGGCAGTATCCTTCCTTCCATCACCAGAAGATCTCTGATGCATGTGGCAAAGGAGTATCTGGGATTGGAGACCGAGGAGAGAGAGGTTTATCTGGACGAGCTTTCCGATTTCGCAGAGTGCGGTCTGTGCGGTACGGCAGCGGTTATCTCCCCTGTAGGCAAGATCGTAGATCACGGCAAAGAGATCTGCTTTGCAAGCGGTATGGAGAAGATGGGCGAGATCACCCAGAAGCTCTATGATACCCTGACCGGAATCCAGATGGGCAGACTGGAAGCGCCTGAAGGCTGGATCAAGGTGATCAAAGAGTAAGATTCACGAAAGGATTATACCAGATGGAAATCGTATGTTTAGACCTGGAAGGCGTTTTGGTACCGGAGATCTGGATCGCTTTTTCACAGGCAACGGGGATCCCGGAGCTGAAAAGGACCACAAGGGATGAGCCTGACTACAACAAGCTGATGGAGTTTCGGCTGAATATCCTGAGGGAGCATGGCCTTGGGCTGAAGGAGATCCAGGATACCATAGCCACCATCGATCCCCTTCCGGGAGCCAGGGAGTTTTTGGACAAGCTGCGGGAGATGACGCAGGTCCTTATTTTGAGTGACACCTTTACGCAGTTTGCAAAGCCCCTGATGAAAAAACTGGGTTGGCCCACCATCTTTTGCAATACCCTCGAGGTGGCAGAGGACGGGATGATCACCGGCTTTCGGATGCGGATCCCCGAGAGCAAGCTGACAACCGTAAAAGCACTGCAGTCCATCGGATATGATACCATTGCATCCGGTGACAGCTTTAATGATCTGGGTATGATACAGGTTTCCAAAGCGGGCTTTTTGTTCCGCAGCACCGAAGCCATCATCAGGGAATATCCCCAGTATCCCGCATTTGAATCCTACGACGATCTTTTGGAGGCCATCCGAAAGGTGTTGTAAACCGGGAGAGAAAACGTGTTTTGATACATCTGAGACCGGAAGGAGGTTTCCTTCCGGTTTTTCACTCAATAAAAGGAGAGAAAGTATGAGTGTACTGATCGAGTGCAGGAATCTGACCAAATGCTATAAGAGCGGACAGCCCGCCGTAGCGGATTTGAATCTGGTCTTGGAGAGCGGTCATATTTATGGACTTTTGGGACCCAACGGTTCCGGAAAGACCACCCTGATCAAAATGATCAACGGGCTTCTGATCCCGACCTCGGGAGAGGTTTTGATCGAGTCGCTGCCACCGGGACCTGCATCCAAGCAGATCATTTCCTATCTGCCGGAGCGGACCTATCTGGAGGTGCAGAAAACCGTAGAGGATCTGGTTTATTTCTTCGCGGATTTTTATGAGGACTTTGAGACGGAGCGGGCCTGGGAGATGCTCAGGAAGCTGGATATCGATCCGAAGTCCAGGGTGAAGACCCTGTCAAAGGGAACAAGGGAAAAGATCCAGCTGATCCTGGTCATGAGCCGCAGGGCAAAGCTGTATATCCTGGATGAGCCTATCGCAGGTGTGGATCCGGCTGCCAGGGATTATATCATCCGTACGATCATCGGCAACTACGATCCCGAGGCGGCAGTGCTGATCTGTACGCATCTGATTTCGGATATTGAAAACATTCTGGATGATGTGATCTTTTTGAAATACGGCAGGATCGTACTCAAGGCCGGCTGCGATGAG
>JAILHW010000109.1 GCA_024695605.1 Lachnospiraceae bacterium
GTTCATGCCGATCCGGTCGTTTTCCCGACCGGATCATTTCCTTTTCTGCGCCGATCCGCTTGCGGATCGTGCGCTTAGGCATGAACCTGTTCATGCCGATCCGGTCGTTTTCCCGACCGGATCATTTCCTTATTCCTGTTCAAGTAATGTCAGGATCTTCTTATAGATGTTGATATACAGCGGATCGTCATCGATGATCAGAAGCTTCTTTTTTCCGCGTCCGCTCCGGATCAGGCTTGCTCCCTCCTCAAGCTCCGGGATCAGCATCTTTTTATCCACGGGCCTGTACAGCCAGACGTTCTCGTTTAAGGAGGGTAACGTTTTGACGAACAGCTCCTTGATATCCTCCGAGCCGACAAAGATCAGGTTCTTTCCGTTATCCCGTATCTGAAAAAATCCATATTCCCCCCTTGCAGTATTCCATAAATAGAGCCATGTGTCAACGGAATCCTATGTGCCGAAAAGCTCACGAAAAGCTCACGCTTTTAAAATGGGCTTGATCTCATTTTCCCATTGCTCGATTTCCATTTCCTCGTCGTGGTCGAATTTGTATTTGTTCACTTTGATCTTATAAAGCCATCCCTTTATGAAGTCATACCTTTTGACCTCGATGATGGTGCCGTTATAGGTCTCAAAGCCCTTGGCGATGACATGATCTCCCATATTATACTGATTCAGGGGGAGGCTTGCGCCTGCGCCGCCGTGGGCATTTGCCATCAGATCGTCACTTACTTCCATATTTTTTGTGTCAGCCATTGTTTTGCCCTCCTTTACCTCATTATACGCAGCTCAGCTACAGGATGGCACCGTTCCTGCGTATCCGGTCGTTTTCACTGCCTATCCGGTTCAGGAACTGTTCAGGGAGCAGAAGGAGCGGCAGGATCGTCTCCCGCCGGATTGGGGGCAGTGGCTGCCGGAGCGCCGGCCGGCTGACCTCCCTGGGCGGCTCTTCTGATCGCTTCCTTAACGGCATCCGGATTACTCCTTTCTACGAGCTGGTCTCCTTCTACGACAAAGGCATGGATCCCTCTCGCCTGCAGGTCCCGTACCATCTCCGGCGGGATATCCGTCTCCGCTTTGTGCGAAAGCTGGGAGCCCTCGAGCTTCGGTACCAGCGTGACGCTTTCGATATCCTCTAAGGTTACGCCGCCGTGGAACTGAAGCTCAACATAGCTGCTGTTTTCCATGTGGCCCATAAAAGCGTTCAGGCCTTCCAGATCGGCCGCTCCGCGTTCGTCGCCCGCCATTTTTTTCTTATGCCATTCGTACGCCTGCTCATACGCAGAGTGCCGGTCCGCCTGGCGAACGCACATAACATCCGGGTTATCCAGAAGAGCAGGCGAGCTGTTCTCCTCAGTATCAAGGCTGTCTCCGAAGCTGATCGTGGTCCGGGTCAGCATGCGTTTCGCCTTGAGCTTGACAATGATCTGTCCGTAGGAGCCCACCCATCCGAGGTGATTGTCATCGGCAGGACTCCTTCTGCTGCTGTCTGCAAACTTACCCTCCCTGACATGATCTCCGTCCGAAAGATAGCCGTAAACCTCATAGTCCCGGGCCGGCAGCGTGGCCGAATCGATCCCGAACTTTTCTTCAGCGAGTTTCTTTCTTCCTTCTACGTCATCCGATCCTTTGGTGGTGCCGGTTTCTATCTGCGTCATGAACCTGCCGGTTTCAAGGATTGCGCCCAGTATCTCGCAGTTAGGCACCCTGATCTGCATATGGAGATTTTTCTCCACTAACGTTTTCAGATAATCATGAAGGATCTCCTCCATCTCCTCCTGCGGCGGTATCTGCGCAAGCTTATCTTTGTCCAGGACTAAATATTTAAAGAGGTCATAGGAGGTACGTATCCCGAGTTGCGTATGCGTGTAGGAAGTATAAGTGCTGCGATCCAGAATGTGGCCTTTTGCCGTTTCTGTTTCATCTACGATCCTTTCTTTAGGGGTGTTCACTTCCTTTCTCTCTTCCAGCTTCGCCATAGTAACGGCGCGATGACCCCGGACGATGAGGTTTCTGACAGTTCTTCTCTGCTGCGTCGGGGACAAAAGTACTTTTTGACCTGGCGTAAGGTGATCAAGGTCTGTCTCGAACCTGCTCTGTTCGGCTGCGATACGCATCTCCTCTGTCTGGCCGGGGGCGAGCGGCGGCGAGAGCGCAAGGATCCTTCGTTCAAGTTCAGCGAAGGCTTCATTGTATGCGGTTTCCCGCTTTGTTATCTCCTCCGATCTTTTTCGGAGAAGGCCCCGTATGGCTTCGTCCGGTTTTTCCCCGAAATTCTTCTCGTAGCATGAATTCACACATTCCTCTTCCAGAAAGCGTCGGTCCTTGAGAGCATCTAACTCCTTTCCCATAGTGCGCAGGATATCAAGGCTTAAGAGAAGATGCGTGGCAGTTTTTTCGTCCTGCATGCGGTACAGGATCTTTAACTCGGCCCGGCCGATCTCTACTTCTTTCCTTTCTCTCATATCTTTGGGAGTGGCATTTTTGTATATATCGACAAGCTTCTGGAGACGTTGTCTCGCCTGGGCTTCCTTCAGTGCGGTCTCCCTTTTGCGTTGCCTTTCTGCGAGGTCCTGTGCAAGCTTCTGTCTCTTTGCGGCTTCCTCAGCGGGGGTCGGCTCTTTTTTCCGGAATTTTTCCTTCTTATACTTTGCTGTATCGGATGCTTCTGCCTGCAGTGCCTGCCGGTGCTGCAAAAGCTCCGCCTGAAGGCGCGCTTTTTCTTTTTTATCAAGCGGCTTTTCCGCGAATTCTCCGGTAGCCGGATCGATACCCTTTAACCGGCAGAGTTTTCCCATGGCAGCCTTTGCGGGAACGGCCATTTTGGAGAACTTCCCGCATAATATCCGGTCAGTCTCCGACAGTTCTGAGATCGCGACGCTAAGCGTACCATCTGTCCTACTCAGGGCGGACAGCCTTGAGAAGGTCTCTCCGTTTTTGATCAGGGAATGAAGCTCTGCCGCGTGATCCGTAATATAATCCTCGCCGGTAAAATCTGCCTCCGGATCGAGTTTCTTTAAAGCCGCGACACAGTCAAGAAGCTCGTTCACCTTACGTTTTTCCAAGGCGGCTGCAGCGGCTGCGACGGCTGCGGGGTCTGCGGGGGCTGGTGGATTCTTGTGCTCAAGTGCGGCTTTTCTGTCTACGAGGATCTCGCGCCTTAAGGCCAGGGATACGTGATCCACATCCGTGTTCTTCGTTTTTGTCTTCGCCACGGCATCCAGACGGTTTTTACGGTGCTTGAAGGATTCTTCCAACGGACACATATGGGTATCAAGCTCCGTGATATCCTCATCCAGTGCGCTGATACGCTCTCTCGTCTGAAGGGTGACTGCGGCTTTTTCCACTATCTCCGCTGTCTGCTTCATACTGCGGTCTTTATCGATATGCTGTTCCAGCATGAGACGGCCAAAGGTATGTGTCACATCGTGCTGCAGACGGACGCTTTTCGAAAGCTCCTTTTCCATTTCCTGAAATTCTTCAGCCCGTTTTGCCCGGTCGGCAAATAATTCTCCTCCCATGTCCCTGTCACCTCCTTCCGACGGTTCTGTAATAGGTATATGATATTCCCATGGCCTGCGGCAGATATTTCCGGATCAGGGTTACGGCGGTATCCGTTACGGCCATCATCGCAAGATACGGTTCATCGTATTTTTTTTCTGTGACCCGGTGCAGGCTCTTATAGAGCATATGCGCCACAGCCAGGGTATGGCTCTCTCTGGTCCACAGGGCCGCTATGGTAGGCAGTCCCAAAACGGAATCATCGATCAGACAGTAGCCGAGCAGTTCATTATCCTTGAAGAGCACATAGGAAAGATCGGCCTCCACATTCTTTCCGTCGATCCCGCCCTCGGGGATCGGGGCATGATGCTCTGATGCCTGTTTTTTTACTTCATGGAGATGCTCCGGGGAAAGCGTACTGAAACGGAGCAGTTCATCGGAATGCTTATGCGGTTCCAGCTTTTCCCTGTATTCCGAAAGGATTTCCGACACCTCCGACATGGGCGCGAGATAGATATTCTTTCCGCCCCGGTCGTCCTTCAGGTACTCCCTGCTTTCAAAGAAGGAGCACAGGCTTTCAAGCTCGGGATCCGTAGCGGAGAAGCGTATGGAGATCGTCGATACCTCTCCTTTAAGCGTGGTCTCTAACGTATCCATCAGTTTTGTGGCAGCACCCTTCCGCCTGAAGGAGGGAGCCACAAAAAGAGAGATGATGCGAAAGACCTCCCCGTCGGGATACCCTGCCAGAGCGCCCACCGCCACCTGGTCGCATACGGCGCCCAGGCAGAAAACGCCCAGCTTATGCGTGAAGCCATGGAAGGCTTCCTTTGTCAGGAGCTTTTGAAAAACGTCCTGATTGTTTTCATCGATCAAATAAACATTCATACATAACCTCCTATCAGAACCGTGACCATATATATTATTTATACGCGAAACGGATAAAGGATGACATTTTTTTATCCGTACCATGAATATTTTTCAGAATCTATTGTATCTATGTGGTTTCCGTGCTACTATACATGACAAAATATCTCCGTATTATATTGTCACTATGGTGTTCCATAATCAGGATAACGATTTGACTGCCTGCCTCGATTTGCTGGAGCAGCCCTTACTCTTTATTCAGCCGCTTCACGATGATATTTGAGAGAATGAGCAGGATGCAGCCGACGGAGCTCTGCAAAAAGGAGGCGGCGGCGGAATAACTGAAATTGGCCTGCTGCATCAGCGCCTTGTAAACGTAAACGTCAAGGGTCTGCGTCACTGGCTGCAGGGAGTTTGAATCAAGAGGCACCTGATAAAACAGACCGAAATCCGAGGTCAGGATGCTGCCGATCTGCAGGATGAAGATGGTGGAGATCGTTGTTTTCAGCTGGGGCAGAGTAACAAACCGGGTCCTGTCAAGAAAACCGGCGCCGTCAAGGGTTGCGCTTTCATAAAGACTGCGGTCGATGGCCGTAATGGCACAGAGATAGATGACCATGGAATAGCCGGTTGATTTCCAGAGGCCGATCAGGATCAGGATGCCGCGCCAGTATGCGGGAGACTGGTACCACTGCACGGCATTTCTTCCGAAAAACTGCAGAATGTGATTGATCTGGCCTTCGTCCGTTGCCAGAAATCCGTAAAGACAGTACCCGACGATGACCCAGGAAAGAAAATAGGGCAGTAGAAGCATCATTTCCACAAAGCCGGAAATACGCTTGCTGTGAAGCTCCGTCAGGAAGATAGCCAGAATAACCGGAAGAACAATGCCTGCGATCAAAAAGATCACGTTATAGAATAACGTATTGAAAAGGATTTTCGGCATTTCCGAGGAGCGAAGCAGAAAGGAAAAATTGGAAAACCCTGTCCAGGGACTGTTCACGAAGAGATTTCGGAACAGGGATTCACCGGGCTTTGGTGTGAACTGCTTAAAGGCAAAGGCCACGCCGAATATGGGCAGATAGCTAAACAGCAGGAACCAGATCACCGCCGGCAGGGACAAAAGCGTCAATTCTCTCGATTCTTTTCTAGATATTTTCTTTTTTCTCATCGTGATGCATTTCCATCCAGTCATCAAGCTTTTTCTGTATATCCGCAAGCAGCTCATTCATTCCCGCCGCTTCCATCCGTTTTCGCATCATTGGAATAACGGTATCCGGATCGCTGGTTCCCGTGCGAAGCTCCGCGGCATAGTCGTTATAGATCGCTGTCAGCGCCGTAATGATATCTTCTTTTGGCGTCGGATCATAGGCAAAGCCGCCGGTCCTGCTGTAGATGCCGTCGGTTTTATATCCTTCATAGACCTTTTTCCATTGATCGGGATCCGCTAAAAAATCCCGGCTTGCAGATTCCACGGAAGCATTCACCACGGATCCGGTCTGGTAGAGCCTGGTGTTATACCGGTTCTGTCCGTCTAAAAGCCTGAGGACCGTACCATTTTCCAGATATGTAAAATGCTTCCCTTCCAGGCCGTAGCCGAGGATATCCCTGAATTGCCTGTCGGTGCTCAAAAGCTCCAGATATCTGAGGCAGGCCCTGACATGCTCCTCATCGCAGGCGGCGCAGATCCCCGTCATGGCACCCTGCTCACTGCTGCGGGATAGAAAGGGGCCATCATAAATCGAGGTTTTTACCTGAAAGCCCCAGTCGTCAGGATTGGAATAGCCCTGATACCCCTTCCAGGCAACCCCTGCCCGTACCGGGATCGACCTGTCCGTCATGGACGAATCGACGGTTGCGGCATCCGGCTGGATATAACCCGCCCGGTACCATTTATGCAAAAGCCGGTATCGCTCCATTAACGCCTCGCAATCATAAAAAGCAATGGCTCGGGGCTTTTCCGTGTCCTGATCATAGGGGATCACGACGATCGGATCCACGATCCGCTCGAGAAAATTCATATAGCCCGCCAGTCCGGCTTTATCCATGGCTAAAGGGTAGCTTTCCGGATGATCCTCCTTATAGGCCTTCAGGAAGGGTTCTATATCCGAAAAGGCCATATGATCGGGAATGGCCATCCCCTTTTCCTTTTCAAAATAATCCGCGTTCAGGCGAAACATATCCTCGGCCCCCATATCCTTTAAAATCGGGACACCGTAGATCCGGCCGTTTATTTTCGCGCAGTCCCAGTAATCGCCGACGGAATCATAAAGCGCCGGGGTTTCTGCCTTTACGAGGTCCGTAATATCATAGAAAAGACCGGCCGTCGCGTTTTTATCGAATGGATTCAGCCAGGAGCTGGTAAAAACCATATCATAATACTCCCCTGACGCCATCAGAAGATTCAGCTTTTCCTTTGGCTGAAATTCTAACTCTACGGTAACGCCGATCTTTTCTGCCGAAACCTGATTGGCGGCTGCAATGACTTCCTTTGCATCAAGAGGAACGGAGCCATTGTCGTAGGTGACAAACCGAAGCTGTATGACGTCATCGGAGACTTTTTCCTTTTGCGGGCTGCATCCGGCAAGCAGTGCGGCCAATATACAGAGCATCAGAAAACCCGTTTTTCTCATATCGTTTATCCCTTCACAGCGCCGATAGTCATCCCTGTTTTCAAAAACCGTTGAAAGAAAGGGAACAATATCATGATCGGCAGGATCACGACCACCACCATGGCCATCCGGATCGTAACGGCAGGCGGCGTATAGGACTGCATGCCGGAAAGATACTGGGCATCCCGCGTGATGGTCTCAATGCTTCTTTCCATGTTGACGAGAACGTACTGGAGCGGGTAGAGATCGGTGTGGTTGCTGTCAATATACAAAAGAGAGGGGTACCAGCTGTTCCAGTAGTAAAAGACCTGGAATACGGCAACCGTCATCAGTACCGGTTTGGAAACGGGCACAACGATGAACAGGAGGATCTGTGGGTGAGCGCAGCCGTCAAGCTTCGCGGCTTCGATCATGGAATCCGGCAGGGAATCCTGAAAATAGTTCCGCATGATCAGGATATACCAGGCGGAGCATAAGCCCGGCAGGATCAGCGCCAGATAGGTATTGCCAAGATGCAGGATCTGCGTGTTGACCATATAGTTCGCGACCAGCCCGCCTGAGAACAGCATGGGAAACAGGATAAACACCAGCAATACATTCCGGAAGCGGAATTCCTTCCGGGAAAGGGCGTAGGCCATGGGGCACATGAATACGATGCCAAGAAGCGTTCCTGAGATGGTAATAAAAAGGGAATTAAAGAATGCGCGGATCAGATACTGACCGGAACGAAAAAGATAGCGGTAGGCTTCCAGGGAGAATTCCCGCGGGAAAAAGCTGTACCCGGCAGCGGTAACGCTGTTCTGCGAGGATACGGATACAATGAATACCAACAGAACAGGGAGAAAGACCGCTGCCGAGAGAAGGATAAATAACAATGTTACGATTCTGTTTACATTTTTCGAATAGGCACTGTCCTCAGGCCTGACATAATCCTCCATACGATAAAAACCACGTCAGATTTTTCCTATACGTTGTACTGCGACAGATCCGAATTGATCTCATCCGAATACTGGTTGAGATTTTCCGATATATTGGCGATGTTGTCCGTTTCGGTACGCAGCTTGCTGCTTTCGGAAACGATCATATCGCTGAGGCCCAGAACCTCCGTGATGCTTGAAGCCTGTTCCTTGGTAGTGGTTTCGTTGCTGGAGGCGACATCATTGATCCGTTCGATCCCGTTTGCGATCTCCATGATCCCGCCGGTGGCTTTTTCGACGTCACTGTAGATCAGGTCGAAGGAGTCGTTGGCGCCCTCTACGCCGCTCATGCAGGCTTCCATATCCCTTGCGCAGATATCAGCCATCTTATTGATATTGTCAATATTCTTCGTCACATCGTCGATCAGATGACGTATCGTATCCGTGGCTTCGGAGGACTGGTTCGCCAGAACGCCGACCTCCGTAGCGACAACGGCAAAGCCCTTCCCCATCTCACCGGCTCTTGCGGCTTCGATCGATGCGTTTAACGAAAGCAGATTGGTCTGCTCGGAGATCGCATTGATCGTATCGGTGATGCCGGTGATCTCTTCGATGGATTTTGCCGTGGAGCGGATCAGGCCGGTCAGCTCGTTGATCGTCTGATTCAGAGTGCCCACATTCTTTGTCATGCTTGCCATCTCTTCCTTTCCCTTTGCGGAAGCGTTCAGCGTTTCATCGCAGAGCGCACGGACATCCTCCGCGTTCTGGGCAAGCTGATCCGAGGTCGTGGCAAGCTCCGTAGCCGCATTGGTAATATCCACGATCGAACTGTTCATATCGTTCAGCGTCGTATTGAGCTTTTCTATGGATTCACTCTGATTGCGGTTTGCGACGGAAAGCGTATGGGAAATATCAAAGCACTCCCCGGCTCTGGTATTCATATTGCCGGAAATACCGGACAGGGTATTTAACGTGGCCCGCATCTTTTCAATATATTCGTTCAGGCTTTCGCTGAGGGTCGTGATCTCGTTATTTCCCTCCGGGACGATCTTAACGGTAAAGTCTCCTTTACTGATATCCGTAATACGTTCCGTAACAGTCGTAACGGGGTTGATCGCCTTGCTGATGCTGTAGTACATCAGAGCGGAAAGCAGGATCAGCAGGATCAGCGCAGTGATCATGGTTAACAGGATAACCTTCCAGATCGTGTTGCTCAGAAGAGTCGAAGGCGCCGCGCTGACTACTGTCCAGGAGGTATCCTCGATATCCGTTGCCGTAAACATCATGGAGCCGGCATCTGTCTTTGCCGTAACGACCTTACCGGGATCCGCGGAATTGTCCTTCTTCATGGAATCAAATATGGAGGCAAGACCCTTCGCAACGGGATCCGTCGTATCCTGAAGCGTCTGGCCGATACAGTCCGGATTGCTGCTGATCAGGATATCCTTTGTATTTTTATTAATGATATAATATTTCGTTTCCGGGGAGATGGAAGTGAAATCACCGACTCTTTTTTCGACTTCCTCAAAACCGATATCGCTGGAAAGGACCGTATTCGGTTTCGTCATGATCGAGCAGGCAATACTGATACCGCCGGTCGCCGCATCCAGATACGGTTCGGAGGTAAAAAGAGTACCGTTATTGCCGAGTGCTCCGACATACCAGACTTTTTCCGTAAATACGTAGGTATCGTCCGGTTCCCATCCCGATCCGTCCAGAAATACGTTGTCATCTCCGAAAGCCATATAGATATCATGGGAGTCGGGATCGAGCTTTGTCAGTTCAAGGAGCATCGCTTTCAGGTCATCATGGGAAACCTCCGGGAGATTTCTGATCACGTTCGCGGTCTGATCGATCCGCTCCTGTATGCCGTTCCACCAGTTCTCAAGTTCGGACGCATACGTCACCGATTCTCTCGCAAGGATGTTATTCGTGAGAGACTGGATATTATCTACTGCTAACTTTATCGTGATCTGCGTGATGATCACGATCATCACAGCAACATAGATGATGATCTTCGTAAGCAGCGTTTTTTTCAGTGATTTTCTCTTTTTTTCCTTCATCTGCACAATTCCTCCCTGAAACGTATTACTATATTTATATCATATTTTTCCCGTCGTTTCTACATTTTCTGTATTTTCCTGCGATCACTCCCCGGCCGGCCAAAGATCAGCGATCTCCGCGCACTTGCTGTCTTCCAGCAGCCCCAGTTCTTTTACCTCGTCTTCCGATATCGTTTCATCATCCCAGAGATCATCTACGATATAAGGTTTTTCCCCGTCCTCCGGGATCTGAATGGAGAGCTTCGCATCCAGAAATTCCTGCTCCTCCAGCACATCCGCCAATATCCTGCCGGCTATCTCGCCATGCTCCACTTTGACCCATTGACGCCGGAAAGAAGGATCTGTCCCGTTCCAATCCACCGTATCATTGGCCTGCGGCTTTTCAATGATGTAATAGGTGCTGTCAGGGCCTCTTAAGACCACGCACTCTGCGCCATAAACCAGCTTGCCTGCCTGACTGGCGGGGACCGCGCCGTTTATTGCGCACGCCGCCAGCCAAAATGCTGCCAGGATGAATCCCAGGGATGTCATTATTTTCTGCTTCATGATCTGTCTCCCAAAAATTTTTACAACTTCAAATGTATCTGTTCAGAATTCCCTGGGATTATTGTAATATTATTTTCCGATCTTTTCAATAACCGGTTTTTTCCGGGTCTGTTTTGACGGTGCATACCACAACAAAGCTGGTCAGATGTTTTCGCTTCGCGAAACACACAATTAAACCGAACTAATTTAAAAATATTCATTGAAAGTACGGATTAGAGGATATATAATGCGATGGTGGGGAAATATCGTCGAGATGTATAGTTGGAGGCCGTAGATGAAAATGCTGTACAAACGTGAGATATACTTAAAAAAAATCCGAGGTTTTTATGATGAAACAGAAATCATCAAGGTAATAACCGGTGTAAGAAGATGCGGAAAATCCTCATTGCTTCAGATGATCATTGATGAACTAAAGGAAAGAAGCATTAAAGAGGATAATATCATCGTCATTCACCTTGACAGGCGTCCATTCAAAAGTATCAAAACTACGGAGGCGCTTGAAAAGGTTATTGATGAACATGCACAAGGAGTAAACGGGTTAAAGTACCTTTTTATCGATGAGATACAGAATGTAAAAGGTTTTGAGGAAACTGTAAATGCATATCGCGAGGAAGGTGATTACTCTGTTTTTTTAACCGGCAGCAATAGTTATCTGCTATCCGGTGAACTTGCGACCAAGCTCACCGGACGATATATCGAGTTTGAGATCACAACACTTTCATTTGATGAGTATCTGGGGTTGAAGAAATTGTTGGGTAAGGATATCAGTACCAACCCTGAAGATGAGTTTGATAAATACATGCTTGAGGGTGGTTTTCCATATGCCGTCAGTTTAGACTCTTTTGCCGATAAGAGACTCTATGCTAAAAGTGTAATATCTGAGATATATGAAAAGGATATCAGAAAAAATAAGCGAATAAAGAACAGGATGTTGTTTGAGACGATACAGACATATATTATTAACAATTTCGGCGCCACTATGTCCATTAAAGGATTATGTGAATATTTGGAGAATGCTACAAAATCGACCGTTAGGAAGGAAACAGTATATAATTATCTTTCCATTCTTGAAAATGCAAAAATTGTAAGTAAATGCAACAGATTTGACATGAAGAGCAGAAAAAGCCTTAAAGGTGAAGAGAAGTACTATTTGTCTGACCTGAGTTTTTATTTTGCCAACAATACGGATAACAGAATAGAATACGGACCGGTCTTAGAGAACATTATATATAATTATGCAAAAAGCAGAGGTTATGAGATCAGTGTAGGCAGAATAGGCAAACTGGAGGTTGATTTTATCATGAGAGATATGGATATGAATTATTCATATGTCCAGGTAGCGCGGTATATCGATAATGGCAATGTAGATGAAAACGGAAAGAATCTTACTGAAGAGCGAGAATACAGGCCGTTGGAGCAGGCGAGAGACGGATATTCTAAATATGTGATGACGCTGGATCGCTTACTTCAGAAAAGGAGCGGAGTTCATCATAAAAACATTATTGCGTTTATTAGAAACGGAGAAATGTTTTGATGCAAAGTTTGTGTATGTTTCGATAGCATCCCTGCTTTACGAAAGCTAGACCACTTCACAAGCCACTCCTTTCTCTTCGAAATTGTTTCGTGATACTCGGAAATTTACTTAACGCCGGTAATCAGGGTAATCAGATGAAAAAACCGTGAAACTCCGCGTATTTACTAGGGTCATGGGCATTTTCCGAAGCGATTCGATTCCCTCTTCCCCTGCTCCCAAGGCCCGTATTTACGGGCTTTTTTGATGCGTAAAATGAACCCCCCGGGACGGAGTCATCGGTCCATTTTGCGCCCCCCGGGACGGAGTTGGCGGTCTATTTTGCGAAAACCGCGAGGGCATACAGACAAAAGGGCCTGCCGGGTTGACAATGCGGAGCGATCACTTATATACTGTAAAAAGCCGCTATCATTCTGACAACTCCGGAAAGGAAAAGGGATCGCTATGCGGGGACTGCCAAGCGAATTGTTTGATGAAGAAATCTTATATACCCGGGTAGAAGCCTTTGCCGGAGAGCATGGCCTGAAGGATACACTGTCGGCGCTGGCCTTTGCCCAAAAGGCCCATGAGGGACAGCGGCGGGACAGCTCGGAAAATATTCCCTATATCGTTCATCCGCTGCAGATCACGCTCCATGCGATCGCGCTGGGGATGATCGAGGATGAGCTGCTTGCAACGGCGCTGCTGCATGATGTCTGTGAGGACTGCGGAGTGGCCTGGGACAGACTTCCTGTATCAGAGAGCATTCAAAACAGCGTGCGGCTGTTAACGAAAACGTGGGCGGCCGGAGAAGGCAGCAAAGAGTTAGAACAGGCTTACTATGATGCGCTTTCCGAAGACCGGATCGCTTTGATGGTAAAGCTGCTGGATCGGTGCAACAATATCTCGAGCATGGCAGGCGGTTTTTCCGGAAAACGGATCATCAGATATATGGAAGAAACACAGACGTACTACGGGCCGCTGTTTGAAAAGGCGGCGCAAAAGTACCCGGATTACCGGGACAGCCTGTTTGCGATCCGCTATCAGATGTACAGCGTGATGGAAGCGGTGCAGAGAAAACTGTTGGATAGTCATTAAGGAGCAAAGATGGAGACAGGTGAAGATTTTATCGGCGTCTTTGATTCGGGACTTGGCGGGATCAGTGTGCTTGCCAGCCTGACAAAGAAGCTGCCGAGAGAAGATTTTCTGTTTTACGGAGATTCGGCCAATGCCCCCTACGGAGAAAAGTCCGAGGAGCAGGTTCGGTCACTGTCCGTAGATCTGGCGGATCGGCTGATCCAAAGAGGCGCCAAGGCCGTTGTGATCGCCTGCAATACCGCAACCAGTGCTGCGGCACAGACCATCCGGGAAAGATATCCCGAGGTGCCCATTGTGGGTGTGGAGCCCGCAGTCAAGCCGGCAGCGCTGAATCTGGCCCATAAAAAGGTACTGGTGATGGCCACATCCATGACCCTTGCCAGAGACAAATACAAAGAGCTCGCGCAACGATTTGAGGCAAGCGCCAGCCTGCTTCCGCTGGCCTGTCCGGATCTGGCGGCCCGGATCGAGGAAGGGAATCTGGAAGGGGCGGATCTGTACAGAATGCTGGAAAAGCTGCTGGCGCCCTATATCGGCAAGGTAGACGGCGTGGTCCTGGGCTGTACCCATTATCCCTTTGTCAAAAAGCAGATCGCATCGATCCTGGGGGAGCTGCCCTTTTTCGACGGCGCAAACGGAACAGCCAACGAGCTTTCCAGACGCCTGGGCGCGGCAGGACTTTTAACACAGCGGACCGGGCCCGGCAGGGTGATCTTTGACAGTTCCAAAAAGCTTCCCGCGGAGCTTGCGTTGTATGAAGAATTTTATCAAAAAGCTCTTTTCTTATAGGAAAGAGTTTTTTTGTTTACATTTTGCATGAAATCTGTATAATAGACAGTTAGAGGCTAAAAACGGCAATTTGACAGCAACTGAGGTGAAATGACATGAAAGAAACTTTGGAGATCCGCTGGCACGGCAGAGGCGGACAGGGAGCAAAAACGGCCGCACTGCTTCTGGCAGATGTGGCTTTTATGACAGGAAAAAATGTACAGGGCTTTCCGGAATACGGTCCGGAGAGAATGGGCGCGCCGATCACGGCCTTTAACCGGATCAGTGAAAAACCCATCCGGGTACATTCCAACATTTATGAGCCGGATTACGTGGCAGTGGTAGATGAGACGCTTTTAAAGAGCGTACATGTGACGGACGGACTTTCCAAAGACGGTGCCATTATCATCAATACCCCGAAGAGTGCAGAGGAGGTCAGAGGTGATCTTGCCGGCTATGAGGGACGGGTGATCACCATTGATGCCAGAGGCATTTCAGAGGAGACGCTGGGAAAGAACTTCCCCAACACCCCGATGCTGGCAGCAGTCGTGGCTGTGACGGGTGTCATGAAAAAGGAAGATTTCTTCAAGCAGATGGAGGACTCCTTTGCCCATAAATTTGCCAAAAAGCCGCAGGTGATCGAAGGCAATATGAAGGCGCTCAAGATGGCCTATATGGTAGCACAGAAAGCATAAAAAGCTCGAAAGAAGGCTGTTAGAATAACCAGTGTTTTACATGGGAGATAAAAAATGAGAACGGATGTAACAAAGATCAATGAGCAGACCCCCTATGAGGATCTGACAGAAGGGCTGATGATGTTTGCGCCGGGAACGGCCAAGGAATTTAAGACCGGTGAGTGGAGAACCAATACGCCGGTATTTTTAAAGGAAAAATGTAAGCAGTGTCTCTTGTGCGTACCGGTGTGCCCGGACGGCAGCATTCCTTATAAGGATGGAAAGAGACTGGATTTTGACTACGACCATTGCAAAGGCTGCGGGATCTGCTTTAAGAACTGCCCGTTTGGTGCGATCGAGATGCGGGAAGGCTGTGAGGCTCCCGATGCGGCAAATACCTCTGGCGAGGGCGTAAAGGAGGGTCAGGCATGAGCGAGCAGGCAATTCGTGAAAGAATGAGCGGAAATGAGGCTGTGGCAGAGGCGATCAGACAGGTAAATCCCGATGTGATGCCTGCATTTCCCATTACACCGTCAACGGAGATTCCGCAGATGGTTTCCACCTTTATTGCCAACGGGAAAGTGGATACGGAGTTTATTCCCGTGGAGTCAGAGCATTCCGCAATGTCGGCCGCCATCGGTTCCGAGGCAGCAGGTGCCAGAACCATGACGGCAACCTCTTCGGCAGGTCTGGCGCTGATGTGGGAAGAGCTGCTTTTGGCAGCATCCAATCGATTGCCGATCGCGCTGACGCTGGTAAACCGTACCCTTTCCGGCCCCATCAATATCAACTGCGATCATTCCGATGGTATGGGTGCCAGAGACACCGGATGGATCCAGATCTATGCGGAGAATAACCAGGAAGCGTATGATAACTATATTCAGGCATTTCCCATCGCAGAGGACAAAAGAGTCCATCTGCCCATTATGATCTGCCAGGATGGTTTCATTACCTCCCATGCGGTAGAGAATATTTCCCTTTTGCCGGATGCACCGGTAAAGGAGTTTGTGGGAACCTATGAACCGGAGGAGTTTTTGCTCAATCCGGGCAAGCCTATAGCAGTGGGTCCTTATTCCATCTCCGCCTATGCCATGGAAGCCAAGAAGGCGCAGGCAGAGGCTATGGAAAATGCCAGGGAAGTGATCCTTGAGGTGGCAGAGCGCTTTGAGAAGATGAGCGGCAGAAAGTACGGCTTTTTCGAAAGCTACAGACTCGAGGATGCAGACTATGCCATGGTGATCATGGGCTCTGCAGCCGGTACTGCCAAGCAGGCGGTAGATGAGCTTAGAGAGCAGGGCATGAAGGTCGGGATCTTAAAGATCAGAGTGTTCCGTCCCTTCCCGGAAAAAGAGATCGCCGAGGCGCTGAAAAACTGCAAGGCGGTAGCCATCATGGACCGGACCGAGAGCTATAACGGTAACTGCGGCCCTCTGGGCTCCGAGGTAACTGCGGGACTGTACAGAAATAAGGTCTTTTTGGAAGCAATCTGCTATACCTACGGCCTTGCCGGAAGAGATTTCACCACAGACAGTGTCAAGGGCATTTTTGACCAGCTTCGCACGCTGGTGGAGGAGAAAAAGCCGATCCCGCACAACCAGTATATAGGACTTCGCACCAGGAAATAAGCATTTTTGCATAAGGAGATAACATGAGCAAGGGCAATTACAGTTTGAAACAGATCTTAAGTCAGCCGGAGCGGCTGACACCGGGACACCGGATGTGTGCCGGTTGTGGTGCTACCATAGCGGTACGCGCCGTGCTGCGCGGCCTTCATAAGGAGGATCACGCCGTGATCGGAAATGCGACCGGCTGTCTGGAGGTTTCTTCCTATATGTATCCCTATACATCCTGGGAAGACAGCTATATCCACAACGCCTTTGAAAATGCGGGTGCAACCCTGGGCGGCGTGGAGACAGCGTATAAGGCGCTGAAGAAAAAGGGCGTGCTGAAAGAGGATGAGACCTTTAAGTTCATCACCTTCGGCGGTGACGGCGGAACCTATGATATCGGTCTGCAGTCCCTGTCCGGTGCCATGGAAAGAGGCCATGACATGGTCTATGTCTGCTATGACAACGGCGCCTATATGAACACCGGTATCCAGAGATCCTCTGCAACCCCGATGTTTGCGGATACCACCACAACTCCGGTGGGGATCAATTCCGACGGTAAGATCCAGTACAGAAAGGATCTTGCGGCCATCATCGCAGAGCACTATGTACCCTATGTTGCACAATCCACGCTGACCCGCGACTTTACCGATCTGCACAGAAAGAGCGAGAAGGCGATCTATACCAAGGGCGCTGCATTTTTGAACCTCTGTACGCCCTGCCCCAGAGGCTGGAGATATCCCATGGAGGATGTGATGGAAATCTGCCGCCTGGCCGTAGAGACCTGCTACTGGCCACTGTTTGAGGTGGATCACGGAAAGTGGATCCTCAACTATACACCGAAGAATAAGCTGCCCATCGAAGATTTCCTGCGGGCGCAGGGACGCTTTGCACATATGTTCAAGCCCGGCAACGAGCACCTGATCGAGCTGTTCCAGCAGGAGGTTGACAAGCGCTGGGAGGATCTTCTGTATCGCTGCAACCGCGAGTAAGCAGCCGCTTATTATCCGATATATTGTTCATTTCGGCTCCCGTTCAATCCGGGGGCCGTTTTTGTGCCCGGGACGGGTGTGGGGACAGGACGCATTTCCGGTGTCGCGAGCGGAGCCCGGCGGATGGATGTGATTCTTGAAAACGCCCTTACCGTCAGGGAAAATCGCACATGGATGTGCGATTTAGGGCTCACATTGCCCGGATGGCATTTGAGCCCGGCCCGTGAAGCATAGAAACCCGTGTGCGTTTTCCCAGAAGCACACCATCCACCGGACAGCGACAAGGAAGTGCGTCTGCCCCGCAGCTGTCCATGGGCAAGATGATCGAACACACCCCAGGGCAAGATGATCGAACACACCCCGGGCAAGATAATCGAACACGTCCCCGGGGCATGAGATCATACACATGCCCCGGTTCATGAGAATCGTAATTCTGCTTGTTTTGGCTAAGGATTTAGTTTACAATTACGAAGGACAGTAACCCTTGTGGGCATAGAGATTGGCAGAGCGATAGCATGGACAACAACACCGAAAACAGACAACCGGATAGCATTCCCGAAAACAGCGAGCGCAGCGCAAACAGTGAGTGCAAAGCAAATGCGCGGAAATTCTTCAGGGATCGAAAGTACCTTCTGGCTGCAGGCGTATTGGGCAGTGTGATGATGGTGATCGTAGCCCTGTCCTTGATCTTCCTTCGCCAGAAGATCGGCGAGAGTGCAGCCCTTCTTTCCGGCGCACAGGGAAACGCCTACGAGGCCTACTATGTGCTGGTCTCCGATAACGAGGATCCGGAATTCTGGGATGGTATCCTAAAGGGTGCAAAGGATGCGGC
>JAILHW010000162.1 GCA_024695605.1 Lachnospiraceae bacterium
ATCAGAGGTGTTTTTTCTCCTTCGTACCGGTCGCAGATCGCCTCTATCTGCGCAACGGCACTTTCGCTTAGTTTTGCCATATGGAATCGTCCTCCTAAACGTATAATATACAGATAGGACTATTATACCTTATTTTACAAGGGTATTTCAATCATTTTGACAGTAAAAAATCCCCCGGTGTTACTATTCCACATGCGGGGGGCAAAATGACCCCCTGACTCCGTCCCCGGGTGGGTCATCCGGCTGCGAAGTGTATGGTTTCTCCTGTATGTCCAAGGAATACGATGTGGCCGTCCTCGGGCATCGGCAGGGTATCTGTCATGCCTTTCACATGTGTCGTATATACCACCTCCCCGAATTTGTTGTAGACATATACCGCGCTATGTGCAGGCCTCTCAGTGATCGTGATCTCTGCATTCTCCATTTCTTTTCCGATCTTAAACCATGCCGGCTCATCGGAGGAAAGAATGATCTCATTTATGGAGCCGTCAAAACAGGGCATATTCTCATCCGACATGAATGTAAGGCCGGTGCTTGTATAAAGCTGAAGGCTGTCTCCGTCTTCCTCCAGGGCAATATCGAGCAGATCCCGGTTTCCGCTGGATGGTATATTCGTAAATGCCAGTGCATGAGAGGCATCTGCGATCTTTAACAGTCGGATTCCCATCCCGCTGTTTACAACAAATACATATCCGGGAAACTCAGGCTGCGGCACCACTTCCATAAATGCCATATCGTAAGCGCTTGACGAAGGCCTTTCGCTGACAACGAGAAACTCCCTGCCGCTTATCTTCTGCACAAAAGCCTCTGCATCGGCGCACGCGGTTTCTTCGTCCATCTTTTCACCAATGTAAAAATGCTGCGCCTGCTCTCCTATTTCGGGAAGACGTGTATTCTGATCGGCAGCCAGAAGGATCCTTCCGTCAGTATCCTTTTGAAAAGAAATATACGTCGGATTTAAGGAAAACCTCATCTGATCTATCCCGCTGTCTTCCACTTCATACGCCAACTGTGCAAATCTGCCATCCTCTGTCAGCGCAAAATCCTGACAGGTCGTTTTATACGGTCCTACGCTTTCCACATGCATATACTTATGCGCCGGGAAAGAGATCTTATCGATCACAGCTCCCTCTCGCCCCGAGACGGCATATGCGCCGGCCAGCGCATCATATTCTGCCGGGATATCAACCATACTGACTGCTGCCGGCCACTGTTGATCCGTCACCCATATTCCCTCTTCCTCCAGGCACGCATCCAGAATCGCTTCTGCCATGAGTCCGTTCAATGTACTGCTGCCGCCGTTAGTGAGCACGGATACGCTGATCTTTTCCTCAGGCGCGACCAGTAAAAAAGCGTGATTCATCAAAGCGTCACCGCCTTTCCCCAGCACCTTGATACCGGCGTCCTCATACCTGTTCACTGATACAAAGTCCCAGCCAAGGCCGTTTTCATCCATATAGATATCCTTATCCGACCAGGGCGCTGCCATCGCAGCTTTGGAAGCTTCCGAGAGGATGTTCTTATTTCCCGCAAAAAAGGCAGAGCCGAATCTAGCCGTATCGGAAGCCGTTGCATAGATGCCTCCGGCCCCAAGCACCTGTGTGCCGCCCTGCTCATACAGAACATGTCCCGCGGTATACGCCGGTGCCAGATCCTTCATCGAAAGAAAAGTCGCACCGGATCCCGTAGTCTCACCGCCTGTAGGCTCCATCAAATACTTTTGCACATATTCCGTATAGTCCATGCCGCTTACCCGCTGCGTAATAAGCGCCAGCAGATCAAATCCGTCATTGCAGTAAGAAGCATATTCCCCGGGGTCTGCTTTCAGCCGTTGTCCGGCCAGGCGCTCCGGCATCTGATCCAGCAGATCTTCATTTTTATCTTCATACAGATGCCCACCGGAATAGGTAGATCCCATCAGTCCGGAGGTATGATCCATCAGCATCCGGACCGTTATATCTCTGTACCTCGGATCATCCATGCGAAACTCCGGAATATAGTCTGTCACCGGCGCATCAAGCATCACCTTTCCTTCCTCTGCCAGACGCATTACGGCAGCCGTCGAATAGATCTTGCTGACAGATCCCACGCAATAGACAAACTCCGTATCTCTGTTCGAGGCTTCCCAGCCGTTTTCGCGATCTGCTTTCACACTTTCCTGTCTGTTATCCGTACCATCCGCATAAGCATTCCCGCCGTTTCCGGAAATGGCCTCAAAGGCCAGCATGCCCAAAATGCCTGCCACAGCTGCGCAGCCGAGTATTTTTTTATGATCCCATTTTCTTTTCATAGAAATCTCCTTATTTGCATATCTTTCAAACACCCTGCTTTGTCGTCCCGATGCCTGATCCAACGCTTTTTCCTCATCACAAACTGTAATCGGCTGTGATCTGCCGATATCGTTTTTCACTCCGTCATCAGCTCCGTCACGGAGATCTTCCGTATCCTCCCTGCGCTCAGATATGCTACCGCGAAGCAGAAGATCAGCAGGAAAATATCCGTCACTACTACAGTCTGAATATTGACTTTGGTAAACGACGCAAAGAGCAGCCCCCAGAAAAGATTATTTATCCATAGTCCGCATATCGTTGCGATCACTGTCCCGGCCAGTATGACAGGCATATATTTCAACGCCAGCTGCAGCATCAGATCCTTTGATGAATATCCCAGACCCTTCATGATCCCAAGCGCATGCCGCTGTCTTCTGACATCATTTGAAGTGATGATCGTGATCAGTACAGCGACGATCCCCGAAACAAGGATCAATGCGTAAAAACAGAACTTTTTTGTTGTTTCCGCAATGGGCACCATCTGCGTCTTAATGATACCTTCGTATGAGAAGAACTCTTTTATCACAAAGTTCCTGCTGTTTCCGGTGATCAGTTCATCTCCGACCTGCACGGCATAATCCACATCCGTAACACCATATTGATTCAGCATTGCCGCGATCTTTTCCTGCGCGGCTGCGCGTATCTTCTCTTCCATGCTTTGCCCGTTCGCGCCGCCTTTTGCCGCCTGTCTGGCCGTCCCTCCGAAATGCGCATCGATAACTGCCTGAAGCTCTGATATGCTTACACCTTCCGCAGGATATACCTTTACCACATTTTCCGCTGCAAAGATGTTTAAACGTTTATATCCGTCATTTGTCAGATACACGACCGTTCCGCCATTCTGTATAGTTCCGACGATGCCGCTTACGATATAAGTTTTTTCAAGCCCGTTATATTCCAGCACGATGCTGTCACCGACTTTAATGTTTTCCGCCCTGCTCCTTCTCAGACCTATCATCACTTCGTTATCATACTGCGGCAGTCTGCCCTCATATGGATGTATGTTTTCCGAATCCGCAAAATCCCCAAAGCTGATCACCTCCGCCGAATCTGAAGATCCCTTGACGGAAACATGTTCTCCGTTAAAGCCTTTGATCGCCTTTCTGACCTGCGGCAGAGTTGTAAGTTCCTTCCTGAATGCATCGATATCTGAATCGCTTAATGTGTATACCATTAACAAGTCCCAATCCGTTCCCATCGTTGCAGCAAATCCATAGGCACCATTCCTGGAAAAATCATAGGTAAGCGCACTAAACATGATCGCCGTCCCTGCAGTAATAATACAGATCAGGATCCCCCAGGAAGCCTTCAGATTGCCAAAGAAACCCTTCATAGCCAGCCCCAGGTTAATATTCCCATGCATCTTATCCAAAGGACAGATGTTCTTTCCGAAATGATGAGTTCTGATTCCTTTCCGAAGCGCCACCACAGGGGGATAATTTTTCACCTGTCTTGCCTTAAGAAGTGCAAACAGAACAACCAGTAACAAAACTGTCGCAGCGGCAATAACTGCCCCTGTTATCCCGCCGTCTCCGTCTACCCTGCGTCCCAGCATAACGGTTATACCGGCATTTACAAACGGTGTGATCAGACATGCGATCACCGCTCCAAGTACCGATCCAAGTCCACCCGCGATCACATATTCATACAGATAAGACAGGGAAATCTCCACCGATCTGTATCCCAATGCTTCCAGCACGCCGATCTGCTGCATCTGGTCTTCAATGTCACCGCTGATCTTATGACGTATCATAAACAAAGATGCAATGAGTGTGACCGCTGAGATTCCTATGATCATCATCATAAAGATCTCCAGGAAAGACGTCTCATTGAGCTTTTCCCATCTGTAGCAATGGTAATGCGTTGTAAAACTCAGATTCTCCGATGCCACCTCATTACAATCTTCCAGATACCGGTCAAAATCGATCTCCTCCCCGTCAAAAAACAGGCCGTAACATTCATAATCCTTAGACGAATCAAACAGCATTGCAAAGAGAGCGTAATCCTCATCTGACAGGATCACTTTATGGGAATACCCGTCATTTGACATGAGTCCTGCCTCATAAAAACCGGCAATGAGAAAGGGATACTCTTTCCCGTTTTTCAGGATCACAAAAGCATCACCCACATCATACCCTTTCTTGATCCTGAATCCTTCCGGAAGCCAGATGGGATGTTCAATCTCCACGATCTCTTCCTTTGGCAAATGCTCAATTTTGCGAAAGTCTTCCATCTTGCGTTCGGTTTTTTCCGTCGCAAACATCAGATTATATGCGACGGTTTCTCCGTCCCTGCCCAGTACATCAACCATGGAACTATAGATCAGGCATCCTTCGTTAACTTTTTCTATCCCGTAGCCTTCCCGCAGAATGTTTGCAAAAGCAGTACGGTATTTATCGGCTTTGAATAATACACCCTGCCTCACACAGCCGGATCTGGTAAAACTCTCATCAAAAGCCGTATCGATCTTCTTCTGATTGATCAGTACAACAGACAGCATCAGCACCGTGACCATGGTCATAAATATGATGCCCAAAACTTCCCGTTTGTTCTTTTTCAGATTAAACAAAGATAATCGAAGTATCTTATCATGCATAGCCTACCACCCCATTTCTTCCAGGAATGCCGTAAGGTGTGCGCGTCTTTCCTTTTCATCATCTTCTCCGAATGCCGGCATCCTGTGATCTCCGACCACACCACCGTCGCGAAGATACAATACTCTCGTTCCGCGCAGCGCCGTTTTCAGATCATGTGTTACCAATACGATAGACTGTCCGTTTTTGTGAACCTCGGTAAAGATATCCAGCACGTCTTTTCCCGAAGCACTGTTGAGCTGCCCTGTAGGCTCATCGGCAAACAATATCTTCGGATCATTGATGATAGCCCTCACGATACCCACACGCTGTGCTTCCCCGCCGGAGAGCTGGTTGGGATATTTCTTCCACAAACCTTCCTCAATGCCTACCTTCTTCAGCAGTTCTTTTGCTTTCTTCACAAGCTTAGGTGTATTTTTCTGCACAATGAGCGCTCCGGTCAGAACATTATCCAGCACGGTCTGATTATCCAGAAGGTACACACTCTGAAATACAAAGCCGCAATTGCCGCGTCGGAATATCGCCAGTTCATCATTGGAATAATCCTGGATTTCCTTCTCTCCAAAACGGATCTTTCCCATGGTGGGTTTATCCATTCCGGACAGCGCGTACAAAAGCGTCGACTTACCGGAACCGGATGCTCCCATGATCACGGTAAAATCACCCTCGATGATCTCCAGATCGAGATTCTTGATTACGTGCTGCAACGAGCCGCCGTTGGAAAATGATTTACAGAGTTTTTCTGTTTGTAAAATAGAAGAAGCCATATATCATACATCCTTTCGTTCATGCTAACCATGTTACGATATGTATTATATATGGCTTTTGCAATATGTTCTTTGTGAAACTATTATCGAATTCTTATCAGATTCTTAACAGCTCAGAATCCTTATCTGTTTTTTTTATCGTCATTCCTCAACTTAAGGGGATCATCAAAGTGATCTTAAACCCCCCGTCTTCATTCGAAGGCACCAGCTGACCGTCCATTTTTTCCATCAGGGTGCTTGCGATATAAAGCCCCAGACCACTGCCCTCTTCTTTACTTTCCGCCCACTTCCTGCCGCGATAGAATTTGCCCAGGATCATCCCCAGCTCATCCTCCGGCACGCCCGGTCCATAGTCCCGTATGCTCATCTCCAGATATTCCTCTACAATGCGGTAGCTGACCTCAATTGCGGTACCTGCGTATTTATAGGAATTAGAAAGGATATTGCCGATCACCTGATGCATGCGCTTTGGATCGATATGGATCAGCACCTTTGGCACATCCTCAGACCGCACCAGCCCCTTATCGTCATATCTTTGCAATATCTCTGCAAGCACAGAAGCATTTTCATCAACGCAGCTTATCCTGAATTCGCCCAGTTCTTCCAGGGTTGCGGAAAAGAGATCGCTTACCAGCACATCGATCTGATCCGCTTTTTTATGGATATTGGCGATCTTTTCCTTATGATCCTCCATTCCCTCTATGGCATCCAGCTTTGCCGACAGTAATTCGCAGGTTACTTTGATCCCCGTAATGGGTGTCTTCAGATCATGGCTTAGGGATGCCACCAGTTCTTTTTCGCGCTTTTGCAGATCCGCTTCACGCATACGCGATGAGAGCAGTTCCTCCCGCATGATATCAAAGCTTTCGGAAAATACCCCAAACATATTGCCCCGGTCCATGGCAAGGGGTTCATCCAGTTTTCCTTCCGCTACGCGTCCGGCAAAATCCTTAAGTTCTCTGAAAGGACGATAAATCCGCTTTGTTACATACATTCCAAACATGGCTGCAACCAGGATCAATACAGCACCGATCACACACAGTCCTATGATGATCCTGATCCTCATCTGCTTCGTCCTTCCCATGCCGTCGTCGAGGAGGATCACATAGCCGGGTGTCTGGCCGCCCACAAAGATATAGCGGTACGGATATCCCTTTTTGATAGCCGTTTCCACGGAAAGCCGTCCATTCTTTACAGACACGTTGCCAAGCAATACTTCTCCCAGACTATCCGTTACAACATAATCCGTATCGCATTCCATTGCTTCATAAGCATCGCCGCTACTTTGGGCTGCTTCCACCGCGTTTGCTACCTCATTCAGTTTTAAAACCAGCGCTTCTCTGTCCTGCTCATTGCCGGCGGATAGCGTAAAAACAGCAAATAGAAGTACCGCCAGAAAATAGAATGCGCCACATGCAATTATCAAATTCCTGTATTGTTTCATAAATCACATTCAAGTATATAACCCACACCCCAGATCGTTTTGATAAGGCGCGGAACCTTAGGATCTTCCTCCGTCTTTTCACGCAGATGTCTTATATGCACTGCAAGTGTGCCTTCCCCGATGAACTCATCATCCCAGACTTCCTTAAAAAGCTCATCCTTGGTGACCACCCTGCCTGCATGATCATAAAGATATTTCAGCAGCTTGTATTCCATAGCCTTCAGGCTGATCTCCTCTGTTCCTTTACGAAGCTTGTGCTTTGCGGTATCCAGTATGATATTTTCCGTCAGTTCGATCATTGCTTTGCCATCTGAAGAAGCTGCTTTTACCTCTTTTGCTGCCTCTGCCTGCAGCAGAGCTTCTTTTGCTTTCTCATAACGCTCCAGGATCGCTTTCACTTTTGCCAGAAGTATGCTCAGTGTAAAAGGCTTTTGGATATAATCGTCACCGCCGATATTAAGCGCTATCAATACATCATCATCACTGCTGCGGGCACTGATGAACAGAATCGGCATATCATAGTTTTCCCGCACTCTTTTGCACAGATCAAACCCAGAACGCTGGCCCAGATTGATATCCAGCAGCAAAAGTGAGACCAGATTTTTTTCCAGAAAAGAGACCGCTTCCTCATATCCCGTCACATAGGCGCTCTTCACATCAAACATATTAAAGTATTCCGCCGTAGACTGTGCGATCACCTCATCGTCGTCAATGATCAGTACTTTGTATCCTTCCATATATTCCATCATCTCTTTCACACGTTCATTAATCTGTCACTTTGAGCAATATATGATGACATATCCTTTTTCCTTATATGTTAAAATTTGGGAATTCACATTTCGGATAAGTTTTCCGTATCATATGCAAACTTATTTCAAATCAGCTGTGAATAGTAACCCCCCGGTTTTCACCGGGGGAAATCAGCTTTTTCAGGTTGTATTAAAAGCCCATGGGTTTTTGTTTGGGAGCCTTGTTTTGCTTGGGCTGCTTTGGAGCTACCGTCACGTCGAAGTCCTTAGCCAGGTCAGGTTTATGTGCTTTTATTTTCTTAATGAATACATTGGGACCACTATTGATGTCCTTGATGATATCGCTCACCTTTGTGTTTTGGATATAGTTTGTAACAGATGTATTCAATACGAGTGAATGCTTGTTCTTCTCGGTGGCTCTGAAGATATTGCAATCCTTGATATCCATACCCCTATCCAGACTTTTGTCTACGGTTTGCGCTCCAAGAACCGTGTGAACAGCATCCCATAATTTCAACTCTTGTTGATGATTGAGAGTATCGACTTTAGATAAGCTGTTAATTGTAGTGTAAGCCTCGCTGACCTTATCGTTTTTGAGTTCTTCATAAACAGATTTCAGATCTACTCCGTTACCTTCTAAGGAGTTGATGGTATTTCGGCATTGATCGATCTCTGCTTTACCAAGCTTCTTCAGCTGCTTGGCGCCGCGCTTTCTGTCTCTTCCGGACGGAGAAAGCGTTACAAAATCGAGGTCTTTGATGTTGATATAATTCTTAGCAGCATCCCGAAGCTCATGAGCGTTGCGCAGCCAGGTTTTGGCAATATTCATTCTGGCTTCAGCGTTCTTTTCAGCTGCCAGGGCCTCTTTGATACCGAACTGCTTGCCCTCAAAGGTGGTACTGCGCATAGACTGCATCTTTTCAGCCGCTTCCCTGAGTTCTTTATGCTCAGTTGATTCCTGCTTGAAGAAGGAGGCTCTTTTTTTGTTGAAAAGCGACATTGAATTTGTATAAGTCTCGAGAACTGTAGAAGCCTTCTTCATAGGCTCCTTTGCCTTTTCCTGTGCGGCAGCAATATTCTCCTCTGCCGTCTTAATATGATTATTTATGCAATATTCATTTGTTTTTTGGGTAAGCAGCTGACAATTATTCTTACCATAAGCTATTTTCTCATAACCCGGTTTAAGGGTGGCATTTCCAATACCATTGTGTATAAAATCCACAACCTCCTTCTTCGTTAAATCCTTACCTGTCATTCCGGAAAGTACCACCGAATCCTCAAACTGTTTATAATGATCCGTTGCAAACAGGGCATTCAGTGTATCATACTGTTTGTTGAGCTTTTCCAGCTCCGCATCTTTGGTTCTGGATAGTGAGTTTTCTTCCACATTGATAATATCCTGGGTGATTTTCGCTTTAAAATAACCTTGCAGAATTTCTCTTTTTTCCTTCTCTTCGGCACGTTCATATTTGTCTGTAGAAAAGTTTTCGTCCATATAGGTACCGAGAGTCATGCCATATAAGTTCTGATTATAACTAAGTACATTTTCTTGCTCTTTCATTGTCTTTTCCTCTGCGCTGTTTTTGGTTTCGGGATTTTGCAGTCCCCTTTTTTCTTTCTGACAATAATAGTCACAATGAATGGATATGGTTGCAACAGATAAATCGGTTTTTTTATATATTTTGAAGTATACCAAATCTCGGTATGCAATGCAAAAAATATATTGCAAAATCGCATAGAATCTGCCACAGAATTTGAGGCCTTTTTGAATGGTCTTCTTTTCTAACAGAGTCATTTCATGATAGAATGAATGCATCTATGAAACTTTAAGTTTGGAGCATGCTTATGAATACGAAAAAGAAAGAAACTCTGATCACGGAACTGATATCATTTTTTATGATCATGGTGGGTGCTCTTCTGGCCAGTTTTTCCGTTATCTGCATTCTGATCCCCAATGATGCCATTGACTATGGAACTGCCGGAATTGCCATCATAATCAGCAAATTGACAGGCGCTAATCTGTCATTGTGCGTCATTGTGGTTTTCCTGCCCTTCCTGATCGCCGGATTTCTTTTGCTGGGTAAGCAGTTTGGGCTCAAAGCAGCCTGGGGCAGCATCGTTTATACCATCGGCCTGGAGATCTTTGAAGAGATCCCGTTTGAGCTGAATACCGAACACTTTCTGGCAGTTGCTTTTGGCGGAGCGATCCTGGGATTGGGACTGGCTATCATTCTTCGTAACGGAGGCTGTATTGACGGATCGGAGATCTTTGCCAATATCCTTGTAAAGAAGCTTTCCGCAAAAACAGGTAAAAGTTTCTCTATGCTAACTCTTTTGATCATTTTCAATGCCTTTGTGTATATGACCGTCTTTGTATTAATCAATCGCAACTCCGCTATGCTCTCGCTTCTGGTATATGTGGTTGCCACCGTGATCATAGACCATATCACAGGTAATTTCGAGGCGATCAAGCAGGTAACTGTGATCACAAAGGATTCGGACACGCTTGTAAAGGCGATCAAGAACGAGCTGAACAAAACCTGTACCATCATCGATTCCGAGGGGGCTATTGCCGGGCAAAACAAGACAGTGATCTGCTATGTGAACTACTTTGAACTTGCCAAGATCAAGGAGATCATAGGCCGTACCAA
>JAILHW010000200.1 GCA_024695605.1 Lachnospiraceae bacterium
TCCGATGAGACAACGGAGGACACAGCGAAAAAGCCTACCTTCAAGAAGGGGCTCTTTCACAGCGGAGAAACGCCGGAGGAGAAGGCTGCCAGAAAGGCCGAAAAGGCTGCAGCCAAAGAGGCAAAGAAGGCTGAAAGAGCAGCGAAAAAAGCAGAGAAGAAGGAACAAAAGCTGCAGCAGAAGGCTGAGAAAAAAGCCGCCAGAGAAGAAAAGAGAGAGGCGGCACTTGCTGCCAAACGGGCAAAGAAGGAGCGCAAGGTTCTGCTGTCCTTTGAGGATGAGAATCCGGATGCTGTAGCAGGGCAGGAAGCTTCTGAGGAAGCTACAGATGCTAACGCAGCTGCAGGTGCAGAAAGTACGGAGACGATTGAGCGTGCGGAAACTGCAGAGACTTCCGAAGATGCAGCTGTATCCTTTGGAGCTGCAGATGGTGATTTGGCTGACATGGCTGCATCTGATGAGATGAGCGGAGTATCCGGACCTGATGCCTCCATTGAGCAATCTGAGAGATCGGCGGCTAATGGATCTGAGTTGAATTCTCCCTCTGAAAAGGTGAAGTCCGAAGAATTCTCCGGGGAAGCAAGTTCCGACGAGTCGTCCGAAACTGCTGGGAGCCGTACAGTTTCTGAGGACGTGGCAGATGCTAAGGAAGAAGGAGAAGAAGCAGACAGAACATCAGCCGATACCGTAGAGAGCGCATCAGCCGATACCGCAGAGAGCGCATCAGCCGATACCGCAGAGTCCACCGAGCCTACCGAGCAGGAGCTGAAGGCACAGCGGGCGGAAAAGGTAAAAGAACAGAATAAGAAGTGGAAGAGCGAGATCCGGGATGCGGTCAAGACCCAGAAGCAGATCAAACGGGAAGAGCGTGCCCGTGAAAGAGCCAGGATCAAAGAGGAGAACCGGATCCTGAGAAGTCCGAATGCCACCGACGAGGAACGGGAAGCAGCCTGGGCTGCACGTATGGAACGTGCGGTGCAGAAAAAGCAGGAAAAAGAAGCGCGTCAGGATGACAGTACCCTTGGTCTGTTTATGGAAAACCTGATGGCCTTTACCGATATCCGCGATAACCGCATCACATACGCAGACAAGTATTTCGGTGCAGTGATCGAGATCATGCCGATCGCCTTTGGCAGCTTTTCCGAAGAGCAGAGAAAGAGTGTGATCGAAAACGGCCTGGGCAAGATCCTTCGGAGCATTCCTGAGGAAGGTTATGTAAACCTGATCAAGCTGGACAGACCAATCCGCTATGATAAATTCCTGGACCGTGAATATGACAGACTCGATGAACTGAAGATCGCTTATGAAAACGGAGAACTGCAGGAAGAACAGCTAAAGGCCAGAGTGGAGGTCCTTTACGATCGGATCAATGACCTGCAAAGGCTCTGCTTTGAGGATAAGGTCATCACGCCGCATTACTACCTGGCGATCTTTGACCGGGATCCCGAAAAGCTGGAGCGTCTTTGCGAGGATGCACTTTTGTCCTTGGAGCAGGGGCTGATGGACGGAAATCGTCTGGATACCAGAGAGCTTGCTATTTTCCTCAAATACTCCAATCAGCTGGATTTTGAGGAGCGTGATATCGAGTGGATCGATCCTGAGGACTATGCCCAGTGGGCAATGCCGGATGTGGTGAAGTTCAAATCCAGATCTGCATCTGTCAGTCATATGCTGACCAGGACCTACCGTGTTTACAGCTACCCCGGTGAGGTGAATGATGCCTATCTGGCAAAGGTTATGTCCATTCCGTCCACCAAGGTGGTGATCAAGCTGCGTCAGGTGGAGCAGCATACCGCCATTGCGGGGATCGACCAGAGTCTGCAGGAGCTTCGCAGCCGTTATGCGGCAACCTCGGCAGAGTCCAAGCTGATGAAGCTGGGTGAGCATATCGCTTCTCTGGGAGATCTTTTGGAGACTTTGTATGATGAGCACGAGGTGCTGATGGATGCCAATATCTATGTCACTACTTATGACGTCCTGGCAACCGAAAACAGCGGTGCTTACGATATGCCGAAAAAATCCCTCCGCACGCCTATCGAGGAGATGGATAAGACTGTCTGCGCCCTTTGGAAGGAAGCGGGCTTTAAGCTGATGCCGATGGACTTTAACCAGCTGGACGGCTTTGTGGCCTCTCAGGTATCTGCCTTTGATCCCGGACAGGGAATGGCAAGAGGCATCCCTTCCAACTCCATGGCAGCGGCGCTTCCCTGGATCTATCCGCTGATCAATGATGTAGGCGGCGTGAAGCTGGGACTTGGCAGCGGCGTACCCGTTTATCTGGATCTGTTCAAGAAAGATGAGGCAAAAGCAGCCGGCAGCCTTGTTATGACAGGCCGTTCCGGCGCCGGAAAGACCTATGCCATCAAGAGCATGATCGCAGCGCTCGCCTGCACGGATACCCGGATCTGTATCCTGGATCCGGACCTGGAGTATCAGGAACTGGTCACCAATCTGCACGGAAAAGTTGTGAATATGAGCAATGTGCAAAAGAGCAGGATCAATCCTTTGCAGATCCCGCCTGAGCTGCTTGGACCCAGAGGCAACGGATACAGTGAGCATCTGGACTTTTTGAAGCGTTTTTATGAGTTGCTGCTTCCGGATTATGATCCGGAATCCATCTCCCTGTTGATGGCACTGACGGAAAAACTGTACAGACGCTTTGGGATCACGCCGGATCAGAACCTTGCACGGCTGCGTCCCGAGGATTTCCCGATTCTGGACGATCTCTACGACCAGATCGGCATGGAGCTTTCCCGCACGGCAGGGGATGAGAAAAAAGGAGACCTTCGCAGTCTTCGGCATGCTATTGCAGAGTACAGTCTGGGCGGTAAGAATGCAGATCTTTGGAACGGAAAAACGCTTCTTGATCCAACCGGAAAGTTGACTGTTTTCCAGTTTAAGAGCATGCTGCAGGGCGGTCAGAGACAGATTGCGCTGGCGCAGGAAATGCTGCTGCTTCGCTGGCTGGAAAATGAAGCTCTCAGACTGTCCCGCTTAAGAAAGCTGGAAGGGCACCAGGGCCGTCTTTTGGTGGTTTTGGATGAGGCACTTTACTTTGCGGATGAAAAGTATCCCATGGCATTTGATGAGGCGCTCAGCCTTTCACGGGTGCTAAGCAGACATAACGGAAGTTTGCTTCTTTCCATGGGAGATCTTCGACAGATCGCAGGCAATGAAGAGGCCGGGCAGGTTGTCAGAGAACTGATCAAGAGCTGCACCTATCGGATGCTATTTACGCCGCTGCCTTCCGAGATGGAAGAGTTATGTAAACTGTTTGAAGGCGAGCGTCCCTTATCCGAGGAAGTACAGAAGACGATTCTGGATGCGCCGAAGGGAGCCTGCTGCCTGCAGGCCGATCACGGAAAGAGCGTTATGCTCTCCGTGGAGGTATTCCCAGTTGTTTCCGATATGATCCGCCAGAAAAAGTATGCCAGCCACTACTTTGCACAGGAGGAAGGCCGGCAGAACTGGGAGGAGTTTGTCTCTGAGAGCCGTGAGGCCTATCAGACGAGCATCGAAGAAAACAGACTGGCCCTTTTGGAGGAAGAGGAGCGCCTGAAGCGGGCCAGAAACAGGAGGTCATACAGCAGCAAGACGATTGAGGATCCGGATGCATTTATGTACATCCCCGATGTGGTGGAGGATCTGCCCTTTGAGGATGGACTTTCCAAAGAGGCATCGTATGAGGATACCGAAAGCGATGCTGCAGAGTTAGCAAAGGCTTACTACGAAGAAGGCCCCGATATCGATGCATATGATGTCAGTGAGTATGATACAGAATATGAAGCGGACGACGAAGCAGAGTATGAAGCGGACGACGAAGCAGAGTATGAAGCGGACTATGAAGCAGAGTATGAGGCCGCGTATGGGGAAGATGCATACGAAGAGGAGCCATATGAAGAGGATGGCTATGGCGCCGATGACTATGCGACAGACGACTATGCGGCAGATGGCTATGCAACAGATAATTATGCAACAAACGGCTATACTACAGACTACAGCACTGAGGGAGAAGGTGCTTCCTATGATGACGGCTTTGATCACAGTGCCCTGTTCGAGGATGAGAAGGGCTATGTCTATGTAAAGGAAAAGGAGCGTCCACAGCGAGTAAATGCCCGCAGAGAGCGATCTGTCAGAGGTGTGCAAAGAGACCCTGCCCAGGATCAGCTTCTGGAAACCATCAACCGAGAGAAGGAGCAGATCAGCAGACTGCAAAAGGAGCTTGAGCAGGAGCGTGCCCGTATGGAGCGGGAGAGACTGGATTCCCAGAGACAGATCCTTGCAATGGAGCGGGCAGTCTTTGAAGCACAGAAGAACAACTCCATGCAGGAGGCCTTCGTTTCCCTGAGTGAGACGTTAAAGCAGATGCAGCAGATGATGGCCTCTATGAACGGCGCGGCCCAAAACAGCGGACAAAAGGACACGGATCAGGATCCGAAGGAGTGATCGATCAAGATCATTGTTGCAACACAGTAACTGAACATAATTACCAAATACAATAGTCGATCATAGCACCCGAACACGGAAAAGAAGTACAGAAACGAAACAGAAAAACAGGAACACAATGACTATGCACAGGCTGGAAACACAAAGACAACAAAACAGCATCAAAAGCAGATCCCGAAGGTCTGCTCTTTTGGCATGCCTTGTGCTGGCGCTGTGTGTCATAGCCGGATGGCCCCGGATGCAAAAGGGATTGTTTGCCGGCCTGAAGGCCCAGGCAGCGGAAAGCGGCAAGTGGCGCTATGTGATGGAGATTTCCACCGGAAAGCATGCCGGAGATCAGATCGAATATCTGCGCCTGCATTACAATACGGACAAGTCTCTTTACATCTTCCCGAAGCAGGGAGATCTGAAGCGGTATTTTATGAATGCCGATGTGGATGGCCATCTTGCGGCGCAGATCAGTGACTATTGCAGGTACAGCGACATTGCGGCGTTTACCCCCGAGATGAAGCTGCCAAACGGCCTGGCCTCCAATTCCACCGTGCAGCTTTTACTGGAGACGGACGAGCCGATCGATAAGATCGATGGAATCTCTGTTTGTGCCAAGGTCGAGGAAGACGTTGTAAAATGGAGCCTTCACGGCCTTCGGATCTATGATGTTTCGGCATTAAACGGACTGGCTATGAAGGGCGGTTTTTCTTCGGAGCTTTACATTGACTTTGAAGGCAATCTTTTGGCCATGACCCGGTTCGAGAAGCAGGCCAAGGAGGGCGGCTGGGTATATACCTGGAAAAAGAGCGGCACCTACTACATGCCTACCGATACAGCGCTTGCGGATGTGGCAGTGGGGATGACGCAGACTGAGACGCCCGATGTGCTGTTGCAGACCTCCGGCTTTGAACCGGGGATGGGAGTTTATGCCCCTGCAAAAAACGATATCTACGGCTTTGGGATTGAGTTTGCGGACTGCTACAAGGCAGGCTACGAGAGCCTTTCCTACCAGAGTAAGGCATCCCTGAGGGATGCGGACTATGCAGAGACCATGGCACTTCGGCTGATCTATGCAGACAGGATGAAGACCGAGCATAACCTGGTGATCCCTGTGGTGACCAATGCGCTCAAATGGGCAGCCGACGACGGAGTGGGAGAGAATCCTGTTGCCTGTGTAGCCCAGCAGGGACAGGAGCTTTTCTTTACCGGCGTGATCCCGGATCTGGTGGAGCTTCGCCAGGTAAGTCTGATCAGCGGCAATCACAAGGCCATTGAAGCCTGTGGAATGAACAAAAATCCGGAGGCCTCCTCTTTGCAAAACAGCCGTGCAGACAAGAGCAATATGGAGGAAGTGGCCATCAGCAGATTTGCCTTGTATGCAATGGGAGAAAACACAAAGGTCAGAACCTCGCTGGACGGCGCAATGCTGCGCTACATTCATGAGGGCAAGCCCGTCTTTTACCGGAAAGCCGAGACAGACCAGGGGATCACGCTGGAGGCAGCGGCAGAGACAGGCATCCGCGTGGTAAAGCCAGCAGATGATTTTGACTTTTCCAAGGCAGGCTGGAGCAACCGGCAGTATCTGATCGGTATTACTACCGATGAGGAGGAGACTTCGGGCAGCTTGTCGGATATGACGATGCAGCTTTCTTATGTAGATACACTGGGCAAAAAGCAGACTACGCCGGCCTATGATCTGATGGAGCTGGCCAAGGGATATTATGGGACCTGGAACGGCGATAAGGCACCGGAGGGAGAGATGGGCTATTACATTGGTGTTTCGCCTGGCAATATGCTCTATGTGAACGTAGCCCTTTCGGATGTAGATTATTTCACAGGGGTGAAGCTGTCCCTGAAAAACGGCACAGACGAATGGAAGGGAAGCGGCCTGAAGATCTGGGCGTTGGATGAGCTTTCCGCCATTTTGGGTGATTTCGGCGGCATCGAGGCAAAGAACGGGGATACCGATTTTGCATCGGATGTGCGTTTTTACCGCAATTACAAAGGCATCTGCATGCTGGATATCAAGCCGCAGACCAGGGAGGAAAAAGGGGAAGAGGTGCAAGGCAGCTCACTGCTGCAGGACTATGTGACGGTTACCCCCACCCAGTCCGGCGGCTGGAGCTTTATGTCCATCACCATGAGTGAGGTGGAGGAGCAGGAGGTTTTGAACATTTCCGAGCGGCTTTCCTATGAAGAAAGCCTCCAGGATTTTGATTTTGCAAAGGCGCGTAAAAACTATCTGGTAAAGGTACGCGTCAAGGACACCGAGCAGGATGAAGGCGGAAATGGGGACTGCGGTTCGATGAACAATTTCTACTTCCAGCTGATATTTGAAAACGGTACCAGCGGAATCGTTCTGGCCAACAGTCAGTTAGAGGGTGACCGTTTTGAAAGCGGCGCCGTGGAGTCCTTTGTGATCAGCACCGGAAAGGATCTCGGGAATCTGGTCTCAGTCAGAATCCTTCCGGAAACGGACAAAAATAATGAAGCAGCCTCCGATAAGCTTTGCATCGAGGAGATCCGCGTGACCGAGCAGACCACGCTTCCCTATGCGGATACCTATGTCATCGATCAGTTGCCCAATAAGGGCTGGCTTGGCGGCGGCCTGACATCGCCTACTGAACAGGGCTATTACGATCTTCTGGTCAATCGCAATACCAATGAGCTAAGCTTTTTGGTGTGCCTTTCCACAGGGGATTATGCGCCTGCGACCAGCCAGTTTAAGGGCAGTATGAAGATGCGGCTGGACTACATTGATACGGCGGGACGTCCCTGCTATGCGACCTACGATGTGGTGGAGGCAATGTATCGTTACTATGAAAAAGAACGGCTGGAGGAGCCGGTGGATGAGAGCACTTCCAGAGTCGTCAGCGATCCCAAATATATGTTCCGCGGGGAGCATACCGACCGCTTTGAGATCTCTCTGGAAAATGTGCGGTCCATCTACAAGGCAACCCTCATCGGAGAGGCTTCAGACCAGAAGAGCGAGTGGCCTGTTACCAGTTTGAGCTTTTCCGTTGTGGAGGAGGACGGCAGTCTCTGGCTGACAAACGGCGGGGAGTATCTGAGAAAGGGAAAAAGCCGGTTTTTGGCTTCCAATATGGCTTTTGAAGGCGGAGAGGGCGTGCTTCGGACTGAGTTTGAACCGGGCCAAAGCACTGAGGTCAGTCTGCTTTTGCAGGCCAATGAGCTTGCAGTCAGGAAGGAAGGCAGCAAGTGGCTGTCCGTTTATTCCAACGAGCCTGTGAACCAGAATGACGCCATCGCGATCTATGTCTATCCGGCAAGCGACGGCAAGAGCATCAGTGACTGGGATCTGCGGTGCAGAGCGGATTATACCGATTCTATGGGACAGAGCTTTTCCGTCAGCGGACAGAGCGAAAACGCAAATATGAAAAAGAGCATGGATGGGGGCGAGGAAAGCCCTGCGGGATATTTTTACACCGATACCATTTCCGGGAACGGCATTGCCGTGCTGGATACCCTGTATGTAGAGGGCGTGGGCATTGGTGAGCATGATGACTGCCGGATCGACCATGCGCTGATCCAGCAGATCAGAGGCAACGAAGTCATCCGTACCTGCTATTTGGACGGCCATAATACAAGGCTCGGCTCCGTGATCGGACTTAGGGCCACAAGAGGACAAAAAACGGCCGATGTGACCCAGAGACAGGTGGTATCCCTGCAGCTTTCCGAAGATACACCCGAGATGCTGCTGACCGCAAGGGAGCAGGATCTGGCAGTGGCGATCAGCTACCGGTCCTCGTTGGATCCTACGGGGAAGGAGATCTTCTCACCGTATCGCTATCTGACGGATGAGCAGATTTATAAGATCCGCAGCGGACAGATTCTGGAGATGACCTTCAGTGAGCCCTATGTGAAGGAGGTTACCGGCATCCGGCTGATGAGCGCCGGCGATGTGAAGGGCAAGGTGGATCGCGCCTGCGTGGCCAGCTATCTGGTCAGCGAGGCGGATGAGAGCAGCAGGACTCTGTCCGGCTGGTACAGCTTCGGCAGCGGCGTAACACTGTCTCAGAGCGCCGTTACCATGCAAAGCACAGGCACCCAGACGGATTCCGAAAAGGTCGTATGGCCTCTGGAGCTGACCTTCACCACGGCAGGCGCCCAGGGCACAGAGGAAAGCGGTATCGATGTTCCGGTGCGCATGACGGTGGGTTATGAAAATGCCTACGGCAATGCGGGAACGATGAGAGTTGAGGATATCAGAAAGTACATTACGGACGAGGAAAATCAGAACTTTGAAACGGGCTCTGAAAGAGTGGTGCGTATGCTGACGGAGGGCGTGCACAACATCACTTATATCGAGCTGCAGCCCTACAGATCCGGACAGACAGGATCTTCCGGCACATCCGGTCAGGAGCTTGGCTGGAATCTGTCTAAGATCGCCGCTAAGGTAGGAGATCAGGCAGCCGTGATGCGAAGCGTAGGAGACAGGATCCTGGAGACCGCTGCAAAAAGGATCAATTTCAATAATGTAAAACTGTCCGTCAAGGCGACCTACAAGAACCTGGCCAATGATGCAAACGAGTCAAAGTCCGTGATCAATGATGATGCCGACTTTGCCATTTCCTCCGGGATCACCGTGACCTTCCACGGAGAGCTTTACGGCTCGGATCAGGGCATCGAAACCCTGGTGGAACGCAGAGTCGGGGATTCCGTGCAGACAGAAAACAATCTGCTTACCAGAAAGAGCAGCTCGACCACTGCAAAGACTGCGGACTTTGAGTTTACGCCGCCGAGGAACATCTCCGGCTCCAACATCGTTTACTATGTAACGATCCGCAGCAAGGAAAACGCGGAGGCCTCCTGCAGGTTTAGCGTGACCGTCCAGCCAGAGGCGCAGGTCAGCACCACGACACAGAACGGAACAACACAAAATGGTAGCGGCCAGAATGGGACAACGCAGAGTGGGGGCAGCCAGAATAACACCACACAAAGCACTGCAGGCGGCCTGCAGAGCACCGGAATATATAACGGTTCGGACCAGAACCAGACGGTGCAAAGCAGCTCGTCATCGGACGGCAGCACGACAACTGTACAGCTGCCGGAGTAAGAACACAGGGGGACGATCCCCCTGTGTTTGCATTTTTAGATTGTGAAAGGCAACTATAGATCCTTGGTTATTCATGATACAGAGGTTCAAAATGTTTCGCAGTCATATTGGCTGTTTGAGAGATTTGCCGTATTGTGAAAACTTCACAAAAATGCCCCCCTGAATTTCGTGAAAGAATGCCTCTGTTTAGGTCGGCCTTTCTATTGACGCTCGAATTTGCAAATGCTATTCTTAAGCCAAGCACCAGAAACACAAGACGAATCTATTTGGCTAACAAGAATCTATTTATTTCTAAGACAGTTTCCTCGTGCTTTAATTCCCAATTTACAAGCAGGAGGAAAGCGGATCTCCTGCAAAAAAACAGAACAGGAGGTTTGCATATGGCAAAAATTCGAGTGATTCGGATCAGCAAAAAGGATTATCTTTCTTTCGGACAATTTTGAGGAGATTGAAAAAACAGATCCGAAAACCGGGAACACGATCACATACAAACCGGTAAATGTGGAGCTGAAGGTTATTCAACTGAATATCAATCCGGGATTCAACGAGAAGCTGAAAGAAGAGTGCCCTTCCTTAAAAGGCTATATACAGTATTGGACAAAGGTATCCTATTTCCTGAACGAAAAACATTTTTCGTTAAACGAAGCAGTGGAAAAAGCTGTCGATGAATGCATCGCGGAGGGAATCCTTGTGGATTTCTTTCGTAAAAACAAGGCGGTGGTGAAGAAAATGAGCATCTATGAGTTTGATCAAAAAGGCTATATGCAGGTGGTGCGCGAGGAGTCGAAGGAAGAGGACAAAAAAGAGGGCATAAAAGATATAAATAGACTTTTTTTGGTGGCGTTACATCAATAGCGAGAGACCGTAAATGGAATATGAAAACAGATTACGAATTGGTATACAAACATCTGTGGAATGCCGTTTCCTCAGACTTTTTCGTTGAGATAGAGGCACCGTTATGATATGATACAGCTATCGAAGCAGAAAAAGGGAGGGCAACACAGATGAAAACAAAGGTGAGAACCATTCGCTTGCGCACCAAGATAGCTATTGCGGTATTGGCCACGGCACTTTTGGTTGGGATCATGGTGGGCAGCTTTTCCCTGATGAAGCTGAAAAGCGATATGATGGAGCTGAGCATCGCCCATACCCGGGATGTGGCCCAGATGGCTGCATCGTTTATGGATCCGGAAATCCTTACGAACTTAGAACCGGGGCAGGAGGATTCCGAGGCCTATCAGGAGATGCTTGAGCGTTTGTCTGCTTTTTTGGTAGATGACAGTGATATCGCCTATATCTATACTATGAGAAAAAGAAACGGTATAGTGGAGTTTGTGGTGGATGCGGACCAGGAAGAGGGCGCAGCCATCGGAGATCCCTATGAGAGCTATGATGTGATCGAGAATGCACTCGCAGGTGAGGTTTCCGTGGACAAGGAGGTCACCACGGATGAATGGGGAAGCGTTTACTCCGGCTTTGCACCGGTTTTTGCAAAGGATGGAAGCGTAGCCGCCATTGTGGGTGTGGATTGCTCAGTGGATGTGATCAACAGCAGAGTGCTGGCGATGCTTCGGACGATGATCATCATCGAGGTGACCGTTTTTCTGATTGCACTTGCCATTGCACTTTCTGTAGGCAGACTGATGACGAAAAATGTTCTGCTGATCAATAACAAGATGGATGAGATGGCAAGATCCGGCGGTGATCTGACACAGACCATTGAGGTGAAGAGCGGAGATGAGCTGGAGGCAACGGCTGAGCACTTCAATGAATTTCTGGGAAAACTCCACGATATCATTTTATCGGTCCGTGAAACGGAGGAGCAGTTGTTTGAGTTTTCCAGACAGACCGAGGAGCAGATCGTATCTGCAGACGGACAGTTGTCTTCCATCTCGGGAGCGATCGGTTCCATGTCAGAGTCTTTGGCAGCAACCTCCGTCAGTGCGCAAAACGTAAGCGATGCGGCTTCAAATGCCGCGATGCTGCTGGCGGAAGTCAACGAGCAGGCAGTGCAAAGCGGTGAGCATGCAAAGGCATCCGGCGAAAGAGCGCTTTCGGCAAAGGAAAAATGCGCAGGGGACCTGCAAAAGGTAACCACGGTTGTGGAAAAAATCTCCGATGAAATGGAAAAACAGACGGAACGTTCCAGAAAGATCCATGAGATCAACAAACTGACAGGAGAGATCGTAGGGATTTCCAACCAGACACAGCTTCTTGCATTAAATGCCAGTATTGAAGCTGCAAGAGCAGGAGAAGCGGGCCGGGGCTTTGCCGTGGTGGCGGAAGAGATCAGCAAGCTGGCAGATGCTACCACCAAGACCGCCAAGGAGATCGGAGATATCAATCGTTATACAGTGGAAACCGTGGAGGAGCTGGTGCAGACGACCCAGAGAATGGTTTCCTACATCCGGGATGAAGTCTATTCGGATTATCGCGAGATGGAAAAGATCGGTGCTGACTACCATGCGGACACCGGCGATTTTGCCGACAGAATGCAACAGATGCAATCCCTTTCCGGACAACTCACGAGTGATATGGAAAAGATCCGGGAGAGTCTGTATGAAATGACCCGTATGACCGGGGAAGAAACCGAGAACATCGCGGTTGTGAGCAGTACAGCTGAGAATATCTCTCAGACCATGAAGTCCGTAAGGGCAGATGCACAGATCAACGAACGCATCATCACGAAGATGGGAGAGTTGATCGGCCAGTTCAGGGTATGAAATGGCCCCCCGGAATGGACCCCGGGGACGGGGTTATAGGGCCAAAATAGAGATGTGAAAATGAAGAAACGTGGCGGGAAAGCCACGTTTCTTTTTTGATGTTTACTTTGCCGAATACTCACCGATCATAAGCTCCTGCTCGGCCTTTTGAAGCCAGTCAGGCAGATCCGGTGACGAGGGAAGAGGACTGTTTTCATCACTTATTATACGCATGGGAGAGGGGAAAGGTTACATTTTGGCGAAAAAACACAAAGTGTTCATAAAAGGATTCGCGGAAATGGAACAAAATAAGCTTGACAAATAGATACTTCGGATGTAGAATTAAATTAGTTCGAGAGAGGAAGTATTAAGAACGGGTGGTGAGATAAGATGGCACAGGAAGGATCCGGAGATCTGCTGCAGGGATTTACAGACTACATTGAAGAAGTGAAGGAATTGTTATCCATGGATATCTGGGAGAATATTTTCCTGAACTGTTCCAAGAATGAAGTGCTGATCCTGTGGCTGATCTACAGAAACCGGGAAGTGAATATGTCCCAGATCGCGGAGTACATCCACGTACCGCTGAATACGGCAACAGGTATAGTAAGCAGGATGGAAAAAAACGACATGATCTGCCGGCAGAGAGCAAAAGAGGATAAAAGGATCGTCCTGATCAGCTTTACCGAAAAGGGCAGAGCACAGTTTCAACAGTTGATGGACAGGCTTTTATCCTATGGTGTGAAAATCATCGGATCCCTGTCAAAAGAGGAGATGGACCTTCTTCGAAATATGATGGGCAAGGTCAAAGAGGTCCTCAGGGAGGAAAAGCAAAAGGAGAAGCCGGAAGGCAGGGTCAGAAAGATCAAGATCGAATAAGGAAGAGATCAAAACTACAAGGCAGCGAAGGCTGCCTTCGAAAAAAACAAATACTTCGAACGCGGAACTATTCGAAGCGCGAAATAAGAAGGGAGCAGATATGAGCAGGATTTATATTTTTACCGGAAAAGGCGGAGTCGGAAAGAGCAGCGTAGCTGCAGCGCATGCATTAAGAAGCGCGCAGACCGGGCAGAAAACGCTTCTGGTCAGCACGGACATGGCCCACAATCTGGGGGATATTTTTGAAAAGCAGCTTGGAAAAGAGATCGAGACAGTTTTTCCGAAACTTGATCTGTATGAGATTGATCCGGCCTATGTCATGGAGCATGATTATCCAGAGATCATCACCTATCTGGATAAGGTTATGGGTGCGGGAGGGGACCTTTCGGACCTGGGAATGATACCGGGATGCGAGGAGCTGTTTTCACTGCTCAGGATCGCAGATCTTTATCAGGAAAAGCTTTACGACAGGATCATTGTAGATTGCGCGCCGACCGGAGAGACGCTTTCTCTTTTGAAGTTTCCGGAGCTGCTTTCCTGGTATATGGAAAAGCTGTTCCCCATCGGAAAGGTCGGTGTCAGGGTGCTTTCCCCCATCTCCAAGGCAGCCTTTAAGATAGAGATGCCCAATAAGCAGGCGATGAATGACATCGAGAAGATGTACACAAAGCTGATCGGGCTGCAGGAGCTTTTGAAGGACCGGGACATCACAAGCATTCGTATCGTGACGATGCCGGAGAAGATGGTTGTGGAAGAGACCAAACGCAGTTATATGTATCTGAACCTGTATAATTTCAACGTGGACGGACTGTATATCAACAGAATCCTGCCGGAGGGGATGGAAAATGCCTTCTTTGATCAGTGGATCGACATTCAGAAGAATTATACAAGGCAGTTGGAGGAAACCTTTGCCGCGCTGCCCATCCGAAGGATCCGCTGGTATGATGAAGAGCTTAGGGGAATTCGGAATATCCAAAGGATCGTAGATGATGTGCTGATGGAGGATGAGGTGTTTGAAACCAAAATCCTGACGGAAAGAGAGCAGTTTTTGCAGACGGAAAATTGCTTCCAGCTTACGGTAAACATACCGGGAGCGGATAAATCGGACATCGACCTGTATCAGGCGGCAAGTGATCTTGTGATCAAAACGGGTAATTTTAAACGAAATATTCCTCTGCCGAATGTGCTACGCACCATGGAGGTGAGCGGAGCGGCATTCGAAAACGGGGAGCTGAAGATCCGATTTGAGAAATCACCTGAAGGCTATAAAGGAGAGTGAGCATATGCTAACAAAAGAGATGATGGACAGAATAAAAAGAGCAGGAGAATATCAGAAAAAAGCGATCCTGGAGCTTTTGCCGGAGGGCATGGAAGGACATCTTGAGGTGATCTTTGGTGAAGTCAGGCTGATGGCCCGGGAGGTCGCAGCAGATCTTACGAAGGAGTGCGTGAAAACCTTTTGGGAGACGGCCGGAGACGGACAGCGGCGAGCAGATGCGTCAGCGGACGAGGGCAGGCAGCAGGATGCGGATATGACAGACGGCAAGGGCGGGCAACGCCAAGCAAAACAGACAGCCGGCGCGAGAGAAACCGGTGGCAGATCAGTGCGAAAAGTTGCAATAGACTAACCGGCAGCTTCATACACAGTACAAATAGTTGTATTGGGCTAACTCAATAGCAACAAGCCGGGAAAAAGACAGAGAAAAATGAAATAAAAGATCAGATAACAGATCAGAGCGACAGATCAGAAAGCAGGTGTATAATGAGAGTGATCATCTATACGGGAAAAGGCGGCGTAGGAAAAACGAGTATGGCAGCGGCAACTGCCTGCAGGATTGCCAAAAGCGGCAAAAAGGTCCTGATCGTCAGCACGGACCAGGCACATAGTCTGGGGGACTGTTTTGACAGAAAAATAGGAAAGGAGCCTGTCCGGATCAGCAGGGATCTTTTTGCGATGGAGATCGATACCATCGAGGAAGGAGAGAAGGCCTGGGGGAATCTGAAGGAGTATTTCAAGCAGCTATTGACCCTGAAGGGCGGCAGCGGGATCGAAACGGAAGAGCTGCTTGTTTTTCCGGGACTTGAAGAGTTGTTTGCGCTTTGCAGGATACAGGAATTGTATGAAAGCGGAGAGTATGATACCATCATAGTGGACTGCGCCCCCACCGGAGAGACACTGTCTTTATTGAAATATCCCGAGCGCTTTACGGCTATGATCATGAAGATCCTGCCCATAAAAAAAGCAGGGGTCAGGGCGGTGGGACCCGCGGTGGAAAAGATGATGAAGGTGCCGATGCCCCAGGAGGGGGTATTTGACGATATCGAGTCTCTGATGCAAAGGCTTGAGCGCTTGCAAAAGCTGCTTCTGGACCGCTCAATCGTCAGCCTTCGCGTGGTAACGACACCGGAAAAGATCGTGATCACGGAGGCAAAGCGCAATTTTACATGCCTGTACCTTTACGGTTATAATGTGGATGCGGTGATCGTGAATCACATTTATCCAAAGGAGGCAATGGAAGGGTATTTTTCCAAATGGATGAAGATGCAGGAGGAAGGCCTTTCGGAGATCGAGGAAAGCTTTAGTGAAGTGCCGCGTTTTTACGTAGAGCTGCTTCCAAAGGAGCTTCGGACCCTTGAGATCCTTGAACAGGTAGGGGATGCGCTGTTTGGACAGGCAGATCCGGATGCAGTATTGTTTGACCGCGAGATTTACCGCGTGGACGTGCAGCAGCAGATGCTTACGGTCTATCTTCCGTTTGCCGGAAAAGAAGAGCTTGTTTTAAATGAGGGCAAAGGGGAACTGCTCCTCGGTATTCGCAACGAGCTTCGCAAATTCCCGATCCCGCGGGCGTTTTCAGGCATGCAGGTTAAAGGGGCAAAATTCGAAGACGGATATCTGACGATTCGCTTTGAAGAGAACTGAGGAGTTACATTTTTTAAGTATAAACATATAAAGCACCATATCAAATACGACAGGATGAGAAAACATGAGCGACTGGTATAAAAAGATGGCCTTTTACCAGATCTGGATCCGCAGCTTTGCTGACGGCAACGGCGACGGGATCGGGGATCTGTGGGGCGTCATGGACAAGCTTGAATACTTAAAGGATCTGGGCGTTGACGGTATCTGGTTTTCGCCCATTTATCCGTCACCGAATGCGGATTTCGGCTATGACATTTCCGACTATAAGAACATCCATCCGGATTACGGCAATCTGGAGCTGTTCCAAAGGGTGCTAAAAAAGGCGCATGCGCTTGGCCTGAAGGTCATTATGGATCTGGTGGTCAATCACACCTCCGATGAGCATCCGTGGTTTTTGGAAAGCCGGAAGGGAAAGGACAATCCCTATAGCGACTATTATATCTGGCGGGATCAGCCCAATAACTGGGATTCCCTGTTTGAGGGAAAAGCCTGGGAATACGACGAGACAAGAGGGCAGTATTACCTGCATCTGTTCGCCAAGAAGCAGCCGGATCTGAATATGGACAATCCGAAGGTCAGACAGGAAGTGGAGGACATCATGCGCTTTTGGCTGGACATGGGTGTGGATGGCTTCCGGGAGGATGTGATCAATTTCATTTCCAAAAGGGAGGGACTTCCCAACGGCGTGCCGTTTTTGCCGGCCGTTAACGGGATGATGCACTATAAGGACGGCCCCCACATCTATGAGTACAATCGACAGTTTCGAAAGGTATGTGAGGGGTATGACTGTTTCCAGATCGGTGAGGGTCCTATGACCACGCTGCAGTCGGCGCAGAAATATCTTTGCGGGGAGAATAAGTGTCTGGATATGATGTTTTCCTTCGATCATATGATGGCGGATTGCTTCTATACCGAGTATATGCACAGACCCTTCAGCCTTCTGAAGTTCAAGAAGGCCATTTCCAAATGGCAGTATGGTCTTGCGGGAAAAGGCTGGAATGCCCTGTATCTGGAAAACCATGACCATCCCAGGATCATCAGCCGCTACGGAAGTGAGATCTTTCATAAGCAGAGCGGAAAAATGCTGGCAGCGTGCTATCTGTTTTTGCAGGGGACGCCCTTTATCTACCAGGGGCAGGAGATCGGTATGACCAACATTCGCCTTGGCAAGATCGAGCACTATGAGGATGTCTCCAGCAAGACCAACTATCACAGATACCATGTCAAGGACAGCACGGCAAGACGGCTTTACCGGATCCATTTATCCAGCCGGGATTCCGCCAGAACACCGATGCAGTGGGATGAGGGACCCAATGCGGGCTTTTGCCCCGAGGGCGTGAAGCCGTGGTTTTATGTAAACCATAACCATCCCGGGATCAATGTTCAAAGACAGCAGCAGGATCCGGACAGCATTCTGCAGTTCTATAAGACCTGCCTGCGGCTTCGGAAGCAGTCCAGGTGCCTGATATTCGGGGATTACAAGGAGCATTTCCCCAAGGATCCGGAGGTCTTTATGTACGAAAGGAGCCTTGATAACATCCATTACCTGATCGTATGCTCCTTTGCCCGCCTGGCCATTCCGTTCCGGGTGCCCAAGGCCATCGAAGGAAAAATGGCGGAGCTCGTACTCGGAAACTATGAACATGGGAAAAAGAGCCCGCACGCAGGCAAAAGCGGGGACAACGTGGTGCGCCTTATGAGCACAGGTTTTCTTCGTCCATATGAATGCCGTGTGTATCGCTGGAAATCATAAGCAAAAGAAGGTCGGAAATGAAAAAGGAGGATTTAGAGAAATGGAGTTTAACACAGAGATTTTCAGTCAATTTGACAAGAAGTGGTCGGGATTTTGAAATGATACGATCAGAGATGCAAGTGAACCTGTAAATCCTGTTTTTGAGATTTCCAAAGAGGGAGATATACCCATGATATTTCATTATGGCGGAAAGTATCGCACGGAAGAAGATTTTAAGGTGGTCGGAGAAATTCAGGAAGGATCGGTAGCCTTCCGGGAGCCGGATGCCAAGACGTTCGGATTGATCGCAAATGGCGGCAGCTTTTTGACAGTGGCCATATTGTTTGTGGTCGTATGCCTGATGTCCGGTATCGGGTTAAAAGTATTTGCCACCAGGATCGCCTTTGCAACAGTTTTATCCATGATCACGCTCATACCGCATGAGTTTCTGCATGCACTTTGTTTTAAAGAGGATGTCTATCTTTACCACGATTTTTCCAAAGGGCTGTTGTTTGTGCATGGAATCGAAAAGATGAGCAAGGCAAGATTTGTGTTCATGAGTATGCTTCCAAATCTGGTGTTTGGTTTTGTTCCCTTTGCGGTGTTTTTGTGCAATCCCCAATGGTATATGCTGGGGCTTTGCAGTGCGATGTGCATCAGTATGGGATTCGGGGACTATATCAATGTGTTCAATGCGATCACCCAGATGCCGAAAGGAGCCGAAACCTATCTGCACAAATTTCATTCCTACTGGGTAAAATAAGTGACAGGTATGAGGATCGGCAGGGTGACATATTTGGCTGTAGTCGCATGGAAAAAGAGCTATGGATATGAATAAGAATGAAAATACAAAAAGGGTCAAGGATCTGACCAGCGGGAAGCCGCTTCCACTGCTGCTGGGATTCGGGCTGCCGATCTTCGGTGGGATCCTGTTTCAGCAGTTTTATAATCTTGTGGATACCATGATCGTCGGCAAAATGCAGGGCGTGAAGGCGCTGGCGGCGGTGGGATCCACGGGCTCCATCAACTTTCTGATCGTGGGCTTTTGCATCGGGATCTGCAACGGGTTTGCGATTCCCATTGCGCAGCGCTTCGGAGCGGGAGATTTTTCCGGGCTTCGAAGATATATCATAAACAGCATTTATACGTCAGCGTTTTTCGCGGTGACTGTGACCTGCATCGTATGTCTGATGTGCCGGCAGATCCTGATCTGGATGAAAACACCCTCGGATATCATTGACCTTTCGGCCAGTTATATCTTTATCATCTTTCTGGGGATTCCGGCAACCATCCTGTACAACATGGCATCGGGGATCATACGGTCATTTGGAAACAGCAAAACACCGCTGTATTTTCTGATCTTTTCCTCGGTGCTGAACATCATCCTGGATCTTTTGCTGATCAGGCCTATGGGGGTACGGGGAGCGGCGCTGGCGACGATCATTTCCCAGGCGGTTTCAGGCGTCATTGCCACGGTGTTCCTCATCCGGCATTATGATTTCCTAAAGCCATCTGCAGAAGAGAAAAGAGCAGATCGGACGTATATTATGAAGCTGTGCAGCATGGGCCTTCCGATGGGACTGCAGTATTCCATCACGGCCATCGGCTCCGTGATCCTGCAAAGCTCCGTAAACCAGCTGGGCTCTGATTTTGTGGCATCCAGCGCGGCCGCGATCAAGGTCAACGTCTTTTTATACAGCCCGCTTGATGCGCTGGGCTCGACCATGGCAACCTTTGCCGGCCAAAACGTGGGAGCGGGAAAGCTGGACCGGGTCGACGAAGGCATACGGGATGCGGTGCTGCTGGGCTTTGCATATTCCGTAATCGGCATTTTGCTGGTTTTGATCTTTGCCAGACAGTTTGCGCTGTTATTTGTCTCCGAAGAAGAGGTTGCGATCATAGCCAACATTCGGCAGTACCTGATGATCAACAACTCCTTTATGTTCCTGTTAACGCTTGTCAATGTGGTGCGGTTTACCATACAGGGGCTTGGCTTTTCGGGGCTGGCGATCTTTGCCGGAGTGGGAGAGATGATCGCAAGGGCGATGATGGGATTCTTCTTCGTTCCGGTATTCGGATACGTGGCAGCCTGCTTTGCCTCACCGGTAGCCTGGCTTTTGGCGGATCTGTTTCTGGTGCCGGCCTATCTTATGATCATGAAACGGCTGCGTCTGCGTTTTCAGACGTGAGAGTCGGCAGGGAATTTACGCGGCCTTAGATCGAAACAACCGATGACAAGCGGACAGTTTGATGGTAAAATAAAGAATGTAGGATCAACACAAGGGAAAATGCTTTTTCTGACTTGAATTTGGGGAGTTTGAGAATGAAGAAAAAAGTAGCAGTATTTGCCAATGGATGGGGCTCGGATATTCTGCGCTATTATATGGGCGCGTTAAAAGAGACCCTTCAGGGAACGGATACGGACCTGTATCTTTTCATGGGACATGATGCCTATGGAATGGCGCATAGTGAATCCGAGTGCTGTATTTATGAACTGCCTGAGCTTTCGCAGTTTAATGCGGCGGTCTTTTTTGCACCCGGAATGGATTTTGCGCAGGTCAATGAGGGGCTCATCAGTCGTTGTAAAGCGTCCGGCATTCCGCTGATCTGTGTCGGAAGGATTCAGGACGGCGCCGTATCGATCTATACGGATCAGTATAAAGGGATGAAACCACTTGTGGATCATATGATCGAGAACCATCATGTAGAGAAGATCCTCTTTATCGCCGGCCCGAAGGATCATTTTGATTCCAATGAAAGACTCAGGGCGACAATGGATTCCTGTCATGAGCATGGGGTTACTTTTTCGAATTCCGATGTATTTTACTCCAACTGGGATGTGATGTTGGCGACCCGGCTGATCAGAGAAATGGTAGAAAAAAAGAAAAAGTTCCCGGATGTGATCATGTGTGCCAATGATGCCACGGCGTTTTTCATCAGCTTTGTTTTAGAAGAGCAGGGATACAACGTTCCGGGTGAGGTGCTTTTGACCGGATTTGACGGGACCATGAAGTCGAAGACCTTTTATCCGTCCCTGACCTCCGTGGCACAGCCCTTTGAGAAGATGGGGCAGAAGACTGCTGAATGCCTGGCGGCTGTTTTTGCCGGGGAAAAGGTTGCGGCGAAGCATTACATTCCCTGCGAGTTTGTGATCGGTGAAAGCTGCGGCTGTGATGTGACAGCAGAAAGGGATACCTTAAGGCGGGAGATCTGCAGGCAGATCCCGAGCGATCAGGCCAGAGCAGGCTTCAGACGGGGAAGGCTCCACTATATGGAATACGCTGTGCTGAAATCCGAGCGCTATGCCACGCTGAAGGACAGCTTGCAGGAGTATTTTTACGAAAATGACGGTCAGGAGGGCAATCCTTTCTTTATATTCATAGATCCCAATCTCGGAAAACTGGGAGAATGCGAGATCGAGGAGCTGCCGAAGTACACCTATTCCGACCATATGGATATGCTTATCGGGAAATATAAAAAGACCCATTATGAGGCATGCAGTATCGACATCAGAGAGCAGCTGCTTCCGGATCTTCCGCAGGATGGCGAAGAGCATATGTATGTTTTCCTGCCGCTGTATGTGAAGAGCTTTGTCTGCGGCTATATGGTGATGTCGGATGAGATACCGTATATCGAAAAGAACATTTACGAGGATTTCCAGTCCTCGATGAACAATATTCTGGAAACCTATGTGAAAAACTTAAAGCTCAGTTCCTTAAATGACAGGCTTTCGGATCTGTTAAACAAGGATGCCATGACAGGCGTCAGAAACCGTGTGGCGTATGAAAGCTATATGCTGAGTCTGAAGGATCGGATCGCTTCCGGAGACCATGCGGATACAGCCTTTGTGATGTTTGATCTAAATGATTTGAAGAAGATCAACGATACCTATGGCCACGAGAAGGGTGATGAGTATATCAAAAACGGCTGCCGTCTGATCTGCGAAACCTTCGTGCACAGCATTGTGTTTAGGATCGGCGGAGATGAATTCTTTTCAGTGCTGTGGGGAAAAGATTACAGCAACAAAGACCGTCTTTTGGAAAGCTTCAGGGATGCGCTGGCCGGGATCGAGGCCTCGGATCTGAGCCAGGAGGAAAAAGTGTCCATCGCCTGCGGAATGGCGGTATATAACAGCAAGAGCGGGGAGAGCGTGGATGAAGCCCTGCGTCGTGCAGATGATGCCATGTATGCCGATAAACGCAGGATCAAACAGGCACGCGAAGAGGGTCAGGCATAAGAAATCAAATGAAAATGCAGGAACATAAAAAAAATGCTTGCATTTTTCCGTAACCTGTTATAATATAACAAAGGTCGCTTCAAAAAAAGCGTATGTGGCCAGTTGGTCAAGCGGCTAAGACGCCGCCCTCTCACGGCGGAAACAGGGGTTCGATTCCCCTACTGGCTGCTGAAAGCCCCCGAATTTCGGGGGTTTTTTGCGTATATAGAATACAAAATAGGGAATGACGCTTGTGATGGTTTTATGATATAGTGACATCAAATAGTTTTTTTGCAAAACGGTGACC
>JAILHW010000210.1 GCA_024695605.1 Lachnospiraceae bacterium
TCTACCGTCACATTGGAATAAGCGGTCTCATAGACGATCCCTGTTTCGGATGCATTCGTATTGTTGCTGTTACGAAGAGACATCATCAATAAGGTAAACAGGATACCGAGTACAAATACGACAACGGTGATCATCCCTCTCTGGATCGCGATCACACTCTCCCGCTTTCTGTGCCATTCCTGCTTCTCAAGCTCAAATCTCCTATGCTGCTCCAGCTCTCTGTTTCTCATAGTGTAGTTCTTCATCATACAATCCTCCTCGTTCTTCCGAACGAATGTTCTGGCTATGTTCTGATTATAGCGAACACTCGTTCTGTTGTCAATACATAAATCGAACAAATATTCTGAATAAATGTTTGCTTTTTCATTCAACCTCTGTTATACTGATGAAAAAGAAACATTTGTTTGATATGAGTATTGCATATCCGGAGGGTAATAAAATGGACAATAAGAGAATTACGAAAAAACAATCCGAAATTTTGGAATATATCAAGGAATGTATTCTGAAAAAGGGCTATCCGCCTGCGGTACGTGAGATCTGCGAGGCAGTCAATCTGAAATCCACCTCTTCCGTACATTCGCATCTGGAGACTCTTGAGAAGAACGGCTTTATCAGAAGAGATCCCACCAAGCCCCGTGCGATCGAGATCTGTGATGACAGCTTTCAGATGGTGCGCCGCGAGATGACTTCTATTCCCATCGTCGGTACCGTTGCTGCAGGTCAGCCCATCCTGGCTGAGCAGAATATCGACGGATATTTCCCTCTTCCCGTGGATATGGTTCCCAATGCCGAGAGCTTTGTGCTTCGGGTGAAAGGTGATTCCATGATCAATGCGGGGATCTTTTCCGGCGATCAGGTATTTGTGGAATGCACCAATACCGCCCGTAACGGAGATACCGTAGTGGCTCTCATCGATGATTCCGCCACTGTTAAGACCTTCTACAAGGAGGACGGACACATCCGCCTCCAGCCCGAGAACGATACGATGGATCCTATCATCGTAGATCACTGTGAGATCCTCGGCAAGGTATTCGGAGTATTTCGTATGATGTGAGGCAGCTGACGAGTTCTGACCCTCCGGCGGTGAGTTACGGACGCTCGCTTACGAGCGCCGAATTGTTTGAACTAAGCCGGAGGGTGCAGAATCGGCAGCTGCATGGCAGACTAAAAGCCCGGATGGCATTGCCATCCGGGCTTCTTTCATTTCCTTCTTTCCTACTTCTTAACCTTCACCTTTTTCGCCAGCTTCAGCTTTTTGATCTTTGCCTTATATTTTGCTACCAGGTTCTTGGGAACCTTCAGTGTGACAGTCCCCTTCAATCCTCCAAAGGACTTCTTATTCAGGCCGATCAATGTCTTCTTATTCTGAATCTTGATGGTCCGAAGCTTGCTGTTGCCCTTGAACTGGTTCTTTTCAAGCTTTGTTACCGATGCGGGGATCGTGATGGTATTCATCTTTTTGCATTTCTTGAACGCACCTGACTTAATCCCTACCACAATGGCTTCGTCACCGCTCTTTAAGGTAACCTTACCGGGGCATTTGATCTTTTTGGCAGTCTTCTTTCCCTTATAGGTTTTCAGGATCACGGTGAGGATTTCCTTGCCGGATTCGTCTTTGGTGATACCCTGTACGGTATAGTCTCCTGATCCGTCCTTTGCTTCGTACTGCTTACCGATCTCAGCTTTCAGATCCTTTGCAGAATCTTTTCCGGATCCATCATCTTTCCCCGTTTCCTCCCCGGAGTCATTCCCTCCGCCGGGGTTTTCGTTGCCGGAGCCTGAAGACTTATCCTTTACCTGATACATGGCAAGCAAGCATACATCATTTTCTGCCACAATCTGATCCTTGGTTTCGGAAACGCCAACCAGTTCTCCGTAAACGCCTTGTGCTTCTAAGGTCTCGGGAACAAGCTCTTTTGTCACCAGGGTGCTTCCCTGCCCGTAGAAGCCATAATCCACAAGGGTAGCACAAGGTGCGTTGAAATCGTTGGCATAAACACATACAATGACAGGTCTGTAGGCGGTTGTATAATTGCCATATTTGATGTTATAGACGTAATTAACGGGATTGGTCACCTTGGTCTCACTCAACTTGATACCGCTCTTTACCACCTTTCCGTTTTCATGCAGCGACAGACTTCCGCCTTCCAGGCTGCCATCCTTCTGAACCTTCGGTGCCTGATCGATGGTCAGATATCCGGATTTGGGATAAACCATGATATCATAGGAGGTGGATTCATTTTGATAAGTCACGGTAATGGTCTGCACACCTACCCTGGTCATATCCGGTATCGTTGAGGATACTCCGGTCGTGATCAATTTAGTTTCGGCATCGGAATATGCATATACCTGGCCCAGCGGCTTAAATGCATCCCCTTCATAATAGACCTTCAAAGCCCGTTCAAGAGGAAAACTGTATTTGTATGCCTGTGCTTTTTTGTGTACAGCCACATCACCATCTACGATATCAAGTTTGGATGTGTCTACAAAACAATTATCTCCGAGCAGTTTTTGATAGGTTGCCGGATCGTCAAAAACGTCTGCACTCATTCCTGTAGAACCATCATTTACTTTCGTTCCTATAAGATTAGCTCCGCTATAATAGATTCCTCCTTTTACTGTTTCGTTTCCAAACGAAGTCTCAGCAAAAGCGATACCTGGCACGGATGATTGATCCATCTTCTCATCAAGTCCTCTGCCTGCATGATTGACGAAAGGAGCATACTCATCAGCAGTGATACGATATACACCATTCACATTAGAAGAAAGGATGCTAAAGTCAAAGCCGCCGTCTTTGATATCTCCAACCATTCCTGCTGCAGTTTTTCCAATTAAAGTGCCAAAGAACAGATTTCTTTCAATCTTCCCCTTGCAGCCATCGGTCACAGGATATTTCCGTTTCAAATAATCAGGATTCGGTTTTCCATCTTTAGATTCTGTTGTATCATACATATCCTCTCTGTCCTTAGAATCCACATATCCGATGATCCCTCCGCTTGTACCATTTTCCGAACCGATATTCGCATTTACATAGTTCTCTTTCACATCCAGATTGATCATACGATCGACACTACTAAATGGTCCCAATAAAGAATCGGTATCTGCCTCATCTTCCACCTCATTCTCATTAAATACGATATCCAAAATCGTGTTGCCTATACCGGCCTTCTTTCCGATCAGACCGCCCACGATTCCATATCCGGCAACTCTCTGAGATTCCACTCTGTTTCCAATGATCTGCGGATTGTTGGTTTCAGCCGTCTCATCAAAGGTTACCGGCGGCACACTTCCAAGGCCCGTACCAAAAGCGATGAAAATCACACCGATGCCAACCTTTGCATATGCAAGCTTATAATCTGTTTCATCCTCACCGAGACGGAATACACCGAGATCATATGCAGTATTTTGCACGGTTTCACCGATCAGACCACCGACGGTAACATCTTTATTTGCTACCAAACGAACTTTACTGGTACAATCCTTTACATACGATCCGGGATCGGGGAGATACTGCCCCACCAGTCCTCCGATGGCTCCCTCTTTTATGTTCTCTGTTTGGATCCCGCCATCACACACACTGTCCGAAATATTAAGGCCGGATAAGCCGAATAACATTCCGGCACAGATTTCTTCATTGCCCGTTCCTTTGATACTGATTTCACCCTTTGCATTACATCCTTCTGAAGAGATATATCCGATCTCATCTGCTCCCTTATAGATCAGATAAACCATGATCGTATATAAATATGCTTGCATTCCGGCTGCGTATTTTTCCTCTTCCGTTAAGATTTTATTCTCCTTTTCTGCATCTTCAAGGGCCTGATCAATAGCCGCCTCACGAATTCCGGCAAAATATGCCGGAAATTCATATATATCATCCAACTGTTGACACACTGCCTCCATCTCGGCAGGTGTTTCAGGCGGATTCGCAAAATCCATATAGTTCATTATTTTTTTCATTGCCATGCCCTGGGCATCGTTTCTGGATACTCCGCTTAAAACACCTGCATAAATTCCAAAATCCTTCCCAAGGGTAAGTTCCTGCTCGGTACCGGCACTTCCGTCACTTCCTTTTTTCGTAACGCTGATGCCGTCCATGATATCCGTTTTGTTAAGATTAATATCAATGACTGCATTCTTAACATTCAGATCTGTTACTACTCCATTGTAGATATATCCAAAGAGACCGATGGTGATTCCGCATAAAGAAGAATCCATGTTGTCAGATTGATTAAAGTTCTCATTTGCAACTTTTTTCATCGCATCCGTATAAGGAATCTCTGTGATCTTGAAATTCCTGATGGTATGTCCGTTTCCGTCAAACGTGCCCGAAAACGGAGCATTTATCTCCCAGTGTTTAGTTGTTCCAATGGAAGGTCCAAAGACATAGGAATCATTTGATGATCTGGATCCCACCATATAATTATAACCGATCGGAGTCCATTCCATACCGCCCAGATCAATATCACTCGTTAGCACATATTTATGATCCGGCCCCCATTTAGAAGGATCCTTTGAAAGAGCAATCAGATCCTCCGCACTTGAGATTTTTTCATAATCGCTGAAGTTTTTGCTCTCATCCGTAAAGACTGAGGTCATCGTCGATTGCACAGGGATACCAATGTACTCATAGGTATGATGCTTCTGATCCTGTCTGTAACCCATTGCTACGCCCCAGCCCTCAGTCACAGCCGAAACATCATAGCCATTGAAGTCAAAGGCCTGATCTCCTGCCATCACCCACTGATAGGATTTCATATTTGCATCTGTAAGACCGGTGGCTTCAATCAGGGAAGCGGATCTGTTGGAGTCGCTTAGCGTCAGCTTATCTCCACGATAAGTGGTTACGGCGTAATAATAGTCATATCCCTTCTGTGCATCCACGTCATAACTGGTATCCAGAGCAACCCAGCTTCCGCCTTTCTTATCATAGGTATAATAGAAATACCTGCTCTGTTCGGATCCGTTGGCCACTGCCATAACATCGCCAATGGAAACGAGACATTCCTTTTTCTCAGCTGTATTTCCGGCATAGGTTGCCGTGATCTTAGCCACACCTCTGGACAGAGCCAGCAGATTTCCTTCATGATCCACAACGCAGACCTTCGGATCGGAGCTTTCCCAAACCATCCCTTTTCTGCCGGATACATCCGCCATACGGAAATAGTAATAGAGCTTATGCTGCTCGCCAAGTGCAAGTTCAAGGGAGGTTTCGGAAATACCGGACTGGGAATACACCTTGTTCTTGGGAACGACACTGTATTCATAGGCATTCTTGGTATTTCCGTAATAAACCATATTGCCGTTCTTATCATCGACCTTGTAGCTGCCGAAATCATACAGGTTGATGCACTTCTGATATTCATAATCGTAATAAGCGGTCACCTGCGTCATCTGCGCATTGATCTTATACAGATATTCCTCGTAGGCATTTATGGTGGTCGCATTGTTATTGCCGCGTGCTTCTTCACTGATCTTATAGCCGTAAGCCATTTCCGCAAGCCAGGCAGTCGTCATATACTGGGCTACCATACAGTCCATAAAGGCTTTATATTTCCGGTGTACGGTCTCACTGTCTTTCTCTGTATAGGTGCAATACAGATAATAAAGCTCTCCGATACCGCGGTTATTGGTAAGGGCATTAAAGGTAGCATTCTTTGCCAGCAGATAATCTCCCATGGATCTTGCGGTATCACCGATATTGCCGACACTGTTATTCAGCGTATAGACACTTCGTTCACTACCGGAAGTCAGCAGACGGATCAGATCCTCCATGTAATCCTGATGGTATTTCAGAACATTGTACTTCTTACTGCCTACTGTGACTGTGGTGTTTTTCAAAAGCTTCTGATCCTCGGCGCCAAGCTTTTCAATCGCATTTTCCTCCAGAGAAAGCTTACGCAGTGCTTCGAGAACCTGCTGTCCATTATCCAGCTTTTCAATGGCAGCATAAAAAGCCTCATAATCACTTTGCATGATGGAGAGGGTTTCAAGAATGTTCTGCTCTACAGAATACAGTTTGGAATAATCATTTACGAAATTGGTCAGAATTTCATTCAGTTCGTTTGTTTTTTCGATCTCTATCGTAGAATCATAGATCGTGGTCTTGATGGTCTTGGTCTGATCATCGATCACCTTATGCAGATTTGCAAAAGAAGCCGTCATCTCTTCGTTCATGGCCTTCAGTGATGTCTTGATCTCCGAAAGCATCTGCGTCTGACGGTCCAGCTTGTGATTGACATTGACAAGGCTGTTATTGATGGTATCCAGCATCCTGTTGACATGCTGCGCATTCTCCACCAGATAATCCACGCCCTTCTTTACGTCATTCAACGTTTCCTTCATTTCACTGATATCGTTGTAGATCGCATCAATCTTATCAGCGGTCGGATCCCCTGAAAAGCTGGTGCCGAAAATGGTATCAATGAGGCCGAGTGCCACGGTTTCCGGATGCTCCCAGTCACCGTTTGCCAGAACAGATCCCACATTCAGGATACAGCCAATGGTTGCCGTGGTATTTCCGAAGGCATCCAGGCCGTCAAAAACAGCAAGTCCCGATCCCATAGCTGCGCCCGGCCGGCCATTTCCGGCGCCGCCGCCCGGTCCGTCCGCATAAACGAACGTCTGCGACATCATAGTTGCGATCAGAACCCATGCCAAAAGCCTTCGGGTCATTGACCGTATTGATTTTCCGTAGTGTTTTTTGCTACCCATAATAAAAAGTCCCCCCTTCTTTTTCAAAACAAAAACTACAGGAGAATTATAGCATTCTCCTGTAGCCGAAATCAATACAAAAAGCCCGTATGGCATCGCCATTCGGGCTTTTTTCTGTTTTTTCAATGTTATTTTATTTTTTTCACTTTTCCCTTAAATCCTGCCTTCTTCAAGGCGGTTCTATATTTGGAATACAGTTTCTTCTGCACCTTAATGGTTGCTTTCTTGTTCTTTAGACTCTTAACAAGATTTTTCAGGTTCTTCGGTGTCGGCACCTTATTTGCCTTAAAAATCACCGTCCTCACCTTTCCGCTGTTCTTAAGGACATCCTTGCCAAAGCTCCTGGTATTCTTACCGAAAGTAATGGTTGTCAGACTCTTACATCCCGAGAATGCTCCGCTTCTGACTTCCTTCAACGTATCCGGCAAAGTAACAGTCTTGATCTTTGTACCATTAAATGCGTTTTTATCAATGATCTCAACGCCTGACTGCGACAGATCAACGTATTTCAGCTTTGTGCAACCGGAGAAAGCATTTTCACTGATCTTTTTAATATTCTTTCCGATCTTGACCCTTTCTACCGTTTTATTGCCTTTGAACGCATTATCAGCAATCTCTACAACATCATAGGTAACCTTACCATCTGTCACGGTATCAGGAACGGTGACGTCCTTTGCTTCTTTATCCGTGCTTCCCTTATATTCTACAGCGGGTTTTTCATCCTTTCCGGAGATAACGACCACTTCCGCATTATCCTCCAAAGAAGTGATCGGAGTACCGAAATCAGCCGGCTGATCTTTTTCCTCGGTTTTATCCGGATCAGGTGTAGTTGCCGGATTGGATGTACCCGTAGATTCAGTTTTTGGTAGTGCTTCTATATCCTCTGCGACCTTAGTCTGCGTAGTGAAGGGTACTTTGGTAAAGAATGCTGTATAGGTGGTTTTCCCCTTTGCGTTCTGCGTCGGATTTAAGGTTACCTTGGCTGTGATCGTTGCCTCTTCCGTCACCACGTGCCCGGCATCATGCTGACATACTGCCTTTGCAGTGCAGGTTTTTCCGTCAGCAGACCATGTATATACCGGATCACCATACCGATGTCCCAGCGGCTCTGTTGTTTTGTGCGTTGTGCTTATCAACTCTCCGCAATCGGAACATCTTACTACCTCATCATAGGAACCTTCCGTTTCACAGGTTGCCGGAACACTGTTTTCACTGACTGCTTCAGAAGGTGTATGGGCTATCCTGGGAATGACAATATCCGTTTCCTGAATTTCAGTCTTTCCAAGGGCATCCGAAAAATGCCTGTTGCACACAGAACATGTCCAATACTCACAGTTTCCTGTTTTGCTGCATGACGGCTGAAAAGCATTCGTCTTTGTCAGATTATGGTTTGATACCGTAACAACGATATCTGTTTCCACTTTCTTATAATTTGTCGTATCACTTGGCGTATATGTAAGCGTAACCGTATTATCACCAAAGGAAAGCGTCTGATCCGCCTGTTTAAGGGCAAAGCCTGTCGGCAAGGTGATATTCGAAAGTTTCTGTGCACAGGTAAGTGTCTTGTTTTCCGGCTGTGTAAAGTCCGGAGCGGCCTTTGCGATGGTCACAGGCAGCGACGCCGCTTCCGTATTACTATGGTTGCCATTCCCCTTTACCATGTACCATACATAATAGGTTCCTGCATTCGTTCCCTTCGGGATTGATTCACTGTAAAGATCAGCCGTCGGAGCAGTATTTTCCGTGGTCACGACATAAACAAATGTGCCGCCTGATGCCTCGCCTGCCGTTATAAGCTCCTGCGCCTGCTCGTTAAAAGTCAGTGTTTTTGCAGACGGATCTGTTATTATCTCCGGTTCTACAGGTTTCGCCTGCTGTGCCAGACTGAATGTTCTTGTCACAGAATCAAAATCTACAGCAGACAGGTCAAGCCGCAGGGCCGGACGGATGCCACACTCTTCAGTGAAATCACAGCCACATATCTCTCCATAAGTGTCATCAATGCCAAATACATAGTACGCATCAGCATCGTCGTAGCGTGTACGAAGCCACCAGTTATAATTACTAACTGTTTCCTTGTTTTTGGCGCAAAAAAGCACCTTTACAGAAAGGTTTGATGCTTCAGATAAGCTTAGGAGCCAGAGCTTGTCGCCGCCAACGCTTTCATTGCCGGAACTCTCCGTAGCTTCAGCGCTAATGTTTGCATCAATGTTTCCTTTCATCTGTGTCACATCCACCGGTATGATGGCATCGCTGACCGCCTTCAGTCCTTCATCAGTTTCCAGCAGATTAAGAACGGCGGTTCTTACCAAAGAATCCTCATAATCATTTGTATAGTTTTCAGATGTATTAAACTGCGAAGCCCCAAAGCATTCCACGGCAAACAGGGTCAGGGTTCCTTCGTTTTTAGCAGTGGAATTATCCTCGAGCACATACCATTCATGTCCGCCAAAGATCACCTTTTTATTGGCAAGGCTTTCGAGGGTATCTTCCTCGTTTACGCACAGGCGATAGTATGCTCCTGCCAAATCATCTATGGCATCCGGAACATCGATCTTCACATCAGCCGTAGGAGTGCCCGTAACCGTCACCGTCTTATTATCGATTCTTTTGACGGTAACGCCGTTTTGAACGATATCGTCGAATTCATCAAAATGATATCCGATCTGTGCCGTATAGGTAACAGTCTCCATTGCTCCGCTTACACCGATCTGGATTTTGCTGCCCGCTACGGATGTATTCCCACCACCGGAAACTTCCACGATATATGTATCTAGCAAAACAAATGTATTATAATCTTTTTTGAAATCCACCTTTGACAGATCAAGCTGCAAAGCAGGGCGGATACCGAATATATAATGAACAGTCCAACCGCTGGAATCGACTGCTCCGTCTTCACCGGACACAGTCGCTGCATCTTCTTCTGAAGTTGAAGATCCGGGAGAACGAAGCCACCAGCGATTTGAATGCGCTCCGGATGCATCGCCACATTCTCTTACCAAAGCAGAGATGTCATTTGCCTCGTCTATGCTGAGCAGCCAGAGTTTGTCGCCATCTGTTATGTCCTGCGTCGGCTCCCCTGTATCATGGTTTTTTACATCGGTAGTCACCGCCAGCGCATTCATAGCGCTGCTGACTGCCTTGAGATCATTATCTGTCTCAAGCAGATTAAGAACGGCTGCCCTGATATCAGACTCACTATAGTGATTTCCCGCAAAGCTATCTTCATTAAATTTTGACACGCCAAGACACTCCGCTGAAAGCAGCGTCAGGGTTCCCTTGTTTTCACCAGTTGAATCATCATCTATCACAAACCATTCATGTCCGCCGAAACGCACCTTTTTTTCATTAACGGTTGTATACGAATCTCCATCTGTAACGAAATAATCTGCATAAGCTCCCTTCGTTGCATCCGGAACCGTGATGCTCACATCAGCCGTGGGAGTTCCCGAAACCATCACTGTCTTACTATCGATTCTTGAGACGGTAACACCGTTTTCACTGACAGTGGCAAATTCTTCAAAATGGTATTCTTTCTTTGCCGTATAGGTTACGGTGTTCATTTCCCCGGTCACATCACTCTGATAAG
>JAILHW010000146.1 GCA_024695605.1 Lachnospiraceae bacterium
CAATGACATTTAAGGATTTTCAGCATATACAGAACTATTTCAATAAAGAAGAAAGCAGGGATCCTTCCATGACAGAGATCAAGGTTCTGGATACCTACTGGTCCGATCACTGCAGACACACCACATTTTCGACGGAGCTGAAAGAGGTTTCCTTTGATGAGGGCTTCTATAAGAATAGGATGCTGGAGAGCTATCAGGCATACCTGGATGCCAGATCCGTACTGTATAAGGGGCGGGAAGACAAATTCATCTGCCTGATGGATCTTGCACTGATGGGTATGAAGAAACTGCGCAGCGAAGGAAAGCTTCAGGATATGGAAGAGTCAGATGAGATCAATGCCTGCTCGGTTGTGGTTCCGGTAGAGATAGATGGCAGGACGGAGGAATGGCTGATCTTCTTTAAGAATGAGACACACAATCACCCGACAGAGATTGAGCCCTTCGGTGGAGCGGCAACCTGCCTGGGAGGTGCGATCCGCGATCCCCTTTCCGGAAGAGGCTATGTATATCAGGCCATGCGTGTGACGGGTGCGGCCGATCCGACACAGCCGGCTGACCGGACGCTGGCCGGAAAGCTTCCGCAGAAAAAGCTTGTAAAGGGCGCTGCCAACGGCTATTCCTCTTACGGAAATCAGATCGGACTGGCAACGGGCTATGTCAAGGAGATCTACCATCCGGATTATGTGGCCAAGAGAATGGAGATCGGTGCCGTTATGGGAGCGGCTCCCAGAAAGAACGTGATCCGCGGCAATTCCGATCCCGGGGATGTGATCATCCTGTTGGGCGGACGGACCGGACGCGACGGCTGCGGTGGAGCAACAGGCTCCTCCAAGGTACATACCACGAGCTCGATCGAGACCTGCGGTGCTGAAGTACAGAAGGGGAATGCGCCCACGGAAAGAAAGCTGCAGAGACTGTTCAGAAGAGAAGAGGTCAGCAGGCTGATCAAAAAATGTAATGATTTCGGTGCCGGCGGCGTATCCGTAGCCATCGGAGAGCTTGCACCGGGCCTGCACATTGAACTGGATAAGGTTCCGAAAAAATATGCGGGGCTCGACGGTACGGAGCTGGCGATCTCCGAATCCCAGGAGAGAATGGCCGTGGTTATCGATCCGAAGGACGAAGAGGCCTTCCTTGCCTATGCACATGAGGAGAATCTTGAGGCAACCAAGGTTGCCGTTGTCACGAAGGAGTCCAGACTGGTGTTGCTTTGGAGAGGAAAAGAGATCGTCAATCTGTCCAGAGCCTTTTTGGATACCAACGGTGCCCATCAGGAAACCTCGGTAGAGGTGGATATGCCGGATGAAAAAGAGGATTATCTGAAGAAGATCGCCGTAAAGAGCGTAGCCCAAAAGCTTCAGAGCGGGGATATCAAGGGTGCCATGCAGGATACCCTGTCGGATCTGAATGTCTGCAGCCAGAAGGGGCTGGTTGAAATGTTTGATGCGTCCATCGGCGCGGGATCGGTATATATGCCCTTCGGCGGCAAGTATCAGCTCACACCTGTACAGACCATGGTGGCCAAGCTTCCGGTTCTGCAGGGGAAGACGGACCTTGTCACCATGATGAGCTACGGCTTTGATCCTTATTTGTCCAGCTGGAGTCCGTATCATGGTGCGATCTATGCGGTGACCCAGTCCCTGTCCAAGATCGTTGCGGCAGGCGGAGCATATGATAAGGTACGCTTCACCTTCCAGGAGTACTTCCGCAGAATGAGCGCTGAGCCCAGACGCTGGAGTCAGCCGTTTGCTGCACTTCTGGGAAGTCTGGATGCGCAGCTTGGCTTCGGCCTTCCGAGCATCGGCGGAAAAGACAGTATGAGCGGTACCTTCAATGAGATCGACGTACCGCCGACTTTGGTTTCTTTTGCGGTCGATACGGCAAAAAGCGGCGAGATCCTGACACCGGAGCTGAAAAAGGCAGGCAATCAGCTGGTTTGGATCAGACTTCCACGTACGGAATATGACCTGCCGGATTATGAAAAGGTTAAGGCGGTTTATGACAGCTTTGGCGTTCTTGCAAAGAAAAAGATATTTGCATCGGCTTATACCGTAGATGCCTATGGCGTCTTTGCGGCAGCGGTCCAGATGGCCCTGGGCAATCACCTGGGCATCCGCTTTGCGGCAAAGGATGCGGATAAGGTCAGGGCATTGTTCGGGAACGGTATGGGCGATCTGCTTGCAGAGGTTTCCCCCTCTGATGTGGAAACTGTGCTTGCGTCCTTTGAACATGCAGCTGTCATTGGAGAAGTGCTCGGCGAGGGCGAGGATATGGTGATCGGGGATGCCCGTCTTGGCTGTGAAGAGGTGCTTGGCAGCTGGTCAGGGACCCTGGAGGGCGTGTTTGCGACCAAATCCAGCAAGAGAAAGGAAGCGCTTTCGGATCCGATCTTTGATAGTTCAAAAAATGGCGGGGTTTATGTCTGCAAAAACAAGGTGGCTAAGCCCAGAGTATTCATCCCGGTATTCCCGGGTACCAAC
>JAILHW010000246.1 GCA_024695605.1 Lachnospiraceae bacterium
CACGGAAACAAAGAAGTATCCGCCATTTGAGATAGCCGCTACCATCATTAGGATTCCATATAGAAAATTGTTATGACGGGACCGTATGATCATAAAGAGCAGCAGATTAAATGCCGCCAGTCCGAACATGATCCCGTAGAAGATGGATAATGTCATGGTGTCCCTCTAGATGTTTCGAGATAATTCCGCCTGTCACATCGCAGGCACGGCACTTCGTGCCTCTACCGCTGCTGCCGCAGCTGCCCGCTCAGTGTGGGGCGGAATTTCTGCTTCGCAGCACGATCTGAATCCATACTCGATTTCTTCCGTGCAAGCACGGCGAAATCTCATATGTCTTCATCTCTACCTCGAAACAAAATCTCCGATTAATTTCATATCACATTCTTCATTACATTTAATTCCCTTTGCAACGCAGATATGCTGACGTCTGAAGTCTGCATAGGGCTTTCCTTCCCAGATCTCTTTCAGGCTCTGGGTTCTGGTATCTCCCAGGATGATGGCGTTATTGAAGTCCTCCATACACATCGTTGCTTCTCCGTTGGACTTCACGGTCATCGTCATCCAGGGATGCTTGCAGGGCTCGGACCAGTGAATGGATTCGGTGCCGTGAAAGTCCTTGCGGTACCACTGGCAATCCTCACTCTTAAGGTACGTATAAACATCCAGACCGTCAAAGGCCTCCAGGAGCTTATCAAACTCTTCCTTCTGGTTTTTACGATTCAGGTTCAGCATGGTGATGACAATGGTGGTATCCAGCCCCTTCTCATGCTTGTAGTCAAGGACCTTCAGGATATCCTGATAGCTCTTGGTAAAGTTGGCCGCCTGTCCGCGGACCTCCTTAAACTGGGCATCATCCACGCTCTCAATGGAATACTTGATGTAGGAAAGGCCCGCATCCAGCATCTTCTTGGTTCGCTCCATATCAATGTTGGCGGGATTGCAGGAAAAATAGGTGGGAAAGCCGTTCTCTGTCAGCATCCGCACATACTCATCCATATGCACATCCAAAAGGGGATCGCCATAGCCGTGCAGCTGGATTACCTTGCTGATGATGTACAAAAAGAAATGATTCTCGGAAGGCTCATCCTCTTCCCTGATACCGTATTTTTTCTCACAGTAGCTCTTCCACTCTGCCCAGAGCGCCTCATCGTGGGGTTTGATCTGCCGTACCACATTGGCAAAGGTATCAAAGTCGATGTCCTCGATGGGTCTTGTCATCATTGTCGTTCTGGGGCACATCTGGCAGCGCATGTTGCAGCGGTTGGTGGTCTCGATATTGTAAACCACGGGATCCTTGCTGCGGATCGCCTCCAGTGCATCGTAGATCTCCTCCTCGGATTTCAATGCCCCGGATTTTACCTGCTCCAGGATCTTGTCAAACTGCATGTAGAATCTTAAATCAAGCATTTTTCGGTTTCCTTTTCATTTCGTTTTTTTCTGCTGCCCATGGCAATTGATACCGCCAATGCTAAAGGGCGGATTTCACCCTAAAATATACCACAGATCGGGGGTTTCCGCAACCGGCACACAGCCATTGGCAAAGGCCGTCTTTACGGCAGTTTTACAGCATTTATAAAATAGATCCGAGAGGCAAAATCCCCGAACAATCTCACCTGCTCATCATAGCCGGTACCGCCAAAGGCCGGGGCAAGCTTCACGCCTGCATACATCAGGCTGTCACCATAGGCAAAATAATCCTCGCTCTCGCCGTTCATCTTATAGAATCTGGCAACAAGGTCATGCAGCAGGGAATCCTGTTTGATATGCACCGGCGATACGGTGTTCACCAGATCCCCGAACTGTTTGATATTGTGCCTGATGGTCTGGCCGCCGAAGTGATACAGGGTATCCGGCAAAAGTCCCTTGGGCATAAAGTACTGGTACTGGCAGTTCGGCGTCATCAGCTTTTGCATCAGCATACCAACGGCCTGTTTTCCGTCAGCGGACACGAAGGTCCACTCCGTCACATTTCCGTCATCAAAGCTTCTATTCCGGTAAAAGTGTCCGTGGGTAAACAGCTTTCTGTTTTCCTTGTAAAGCTCTACCTGCTTTTTGACTGCCTCTCTCTCCTCGCTGCCCAGATCGCAGAGGTTGAGCTCATAGCCAAAGGACCCGAACATGGCCACCGCAAACCTGCTGGAAAGCGGCGCATTTCGCAGTGTCTGGTGATTCGGCGCACCGGAAACGTGGGCCGATACGCACTGCAGCGGGTACCCGTAGCTGTATCCGTTCTGGATGGTTGCCCTGCAAACAGCATCCGTATTATCGCTGCCCCAGATCTGTGGGAAGAAGCAGAGCATTCCCAGATCAAACCGGTTTCCGCCGCTGGCACAGCCCTCAAACAGGATGTCCGGGAACTTTTTCATCAGCACCCGCAGACACCGGTAAAGTCCGATCATATACCGATGATAAACCTCCCCCTGCCTTCCTGCCGGAAGGGCCTGGGAAAAGACATCCGTCATGGTTCGGTTCATATCCCATTTCACATAAGAAATGTTAGCCGAGGCAAACAGTTTTGCCATGGATCTGACCACGTATTTTTGCACATCCTCGCGGCCCAGATCCAGGATTCTCTGATTCCGCCCTTCGGAATGCGGCTTATCCGGGATCTGCAGCACCCAATCGGGATGGGCCTCATACAGCCGGCTTTTGACATTTACCATTTCCGGCTCTACCCAGATCCCAAAGTCCAATCCCAGCGCATTGACCTTTTCGCAAAGTCCTTTCACGCCGCCGGGAAGCTTTTTGCGATTCTCCGTCCAGTCTCCCAGTGAGGTGGTATCATCATTTCTCTCGCCAAACCATCCGTCATCCATCACGAACAGCTCGATCCCTGCCTGTTTTGCAGCCTTTGCCAGCCGAAGGAGCTTGGCTTCATTGATATCAAAGTACGCAGCCTCCCAGCTGTTTAAGAGAATGGGCCGCTCCTTTTTCTTCCAGGTTCCTCTTACGATATGCTCCAGGATAAAGTCATGGAAATGGTGGCTCATATCGTTAAAGCCCTGATGGGAAAAGCTCATGACCGCTTCCGGTGCCTCAAACATCCGTCCCGAGGGCAGCTCCCATAAAAAGCATTCCGGATTCATCCCCCAGACAAGGCGCGTCTTTCCGTGTGCCGTCACCTCGGCCACCTCCGCGTGGTTTCCGCTGTAGATCAGGTTCATCCCCCAGACATTACCGCTATCCTCCGTGGTACCGAAGGGATACAGCATCACAAAGGGATTGGCCCGATTGGAGGAGCAGCCCGTCAAAGCGGAATTGACATACTTGCCAGCCTGCAGATGGATATCGTTTCGGTTCATCTCCCGTCCCCAGGCGCCGGTGAAGGTGGAAAGGATATACCCTGCCCTGTCAAAATCCAATTGGGCGCTCATCAGCCGTTTGATCCGGATGGTCTCATCGCTTACGTTGATCACTCTGGCACATCTGGTGATGACATCGCACCAGGCATAGACGTAGTAATCCAGCTCCAGCAGCAGCCCATACTGATCGTCCGATAAGGTGATGCAAAGCCGCTCCGGGATCCCTCCCACCGGCTCATCATATCCTTCCTCTTTATGCGGGTCTGTGCCATAGGAGCCGGGCAGGGTTTTCATCGGCTGCTTTCCCTCCGAGATCTCCGCCTTTTGGAAAAGAAAGTCGCAGGTAAAGGAGCCATCGGCATGCAGGATCTCCACAAAAGGCTCCCGGATGTCTCCTTTTCCCAAAGAAGAAAACTCCAGGTTCATATCCTCCAGGGACGCCTTCTGGAAATCCGGACTGTACTGGTTCATGGTGCCCGGCACAAAGGCGTGTTTTTCAAACAGGCTCTGCGGCAGCACGCTTTCGATCCTCCTGCCATAATACAGATGCTCCAGATGTCCGCTTTCCAGCGCCGCAAAGGCATAGGTCGTGTTCTTTGTGGATAAAACAAAAACGTTATCATTGGCTGTGATCATAACGCATTCTTCTCCTTCTTTTACTGGCCGCCCTTCAGTTTTGCCGTGATCTCTTCCATCTTTTCTTCCGTCAGGATGAATTTCTTTTTAAAGTAAAAGATGGCAATGAACAATCCGATGATGGGAATGATGGTCATGGTCATCCGAAGTCCCAGCTTGGAGGCGGCTGAAACGCCTGCGGAAAAGTCCACCTTCTGGGCGGTGTCCACTGCCTCATCGCTCTTTAGGCTGGTGATGGAAAGGCAGAGCGATGCGATCAGCGCCGCGATCCCGGAGGCCAGCTTTACTACAAAGGTCTGCATGGAAAAGATCACCGATTCGTCACGTCTGTTGTTCTTCAGCTCTCCGTAATCCACGGTGTTTGCCAGAAATACGGTGGTCAGCACCTGCAGCACACCGTTGGCCGCAAAGATGAAAAATCCGGGAATGAAGAGGATATACACGTTGGACATCTTCGTAAAGGCAATGGCAAACAGCGCAGCATAGCCGATGATGGCACTGCCAAGGAAGATGTAAAAGATCTTCACATTGGTCGCAAACTTTCGAAGCAGCGGATAGAACAGCATCATGGACAGGATCTGGATCGCGCCGCCGAACATGTTAAAGAGGGTATAGCTGCCGCCCCAGCCCTCGCCGCCGAAGTCATACTTAAAGAAATAGATCACCAGGTTGGAGGTGATGTAGATCGAGCAGTTGATCAGCACGATGGCGATCACGATGGTCATTGCCTGGTCATTGGACAGCAGCGCTTTGAACATCTGCCCTACGGAAGGCGACTCCATATCCACCGTTGCCTTTTCCTTGATCGTCACACAGGTGATGGTGATGAATACCACAAACAAGATGGCGATGATCAGGGAAAAATAGCGAAAGCCCAAAATCTCCACCCGGTTCGCACTTGCATCCTGACCCGCTGCCATAGCGCCTACTGCCTGGACGATCATCACGGTAAAGATGGTCACCAGCGCCGAGCCTACGCCTGCGCAGGACCTTGCCAGAGTCGTCAGTCCTTCCCGCTCCTTTCCTCCCGTGGTAAATGCAGGGATCATGGACCAATAGGGAATGTCCATCATGGTATAGGTCACGCCCCAGAGGATATAGGTGATGGCGGCATAGGCCACCAGCCCCGGTCCGTCCAGAGACGGCGGCGCCGAAAACATGACAAACAGGATCACGGCATTGGTCAGTGTCCCGATCATCAGCCAGGGGCGGAATTTTCCCCACCTGGTCCTGGTCTTTGCCACAACGATCCCCATGATGGGATCATTGAAGGCATCAAAGATCCTGGCTCCCAATAGGATCATGCCCATTGCCACAGCGCTGACTCCAAGCACATCCTGAAAGTAGTAAAGCACGTAGCTGGCGGAAAGCATATAGACCATATCCTTCCCAACAGCTCCCAGTCCGTAAGAGATTTTTTCTCTGATCGTAAGTTGCATACTGTAACCCCTTTTCTTTCTTCCCCTTCTTTGTCTTCCCCTCTCCTTTCTGCCAAATGCTTCTTATCCTTTATTTCTCAATCCGAAGCAAGGATCAGATCTCATCTGTTTTCTCGCAGGTGACCGTAAACTCGACCTTCACCATAGTTCCGTCCTGCAGCGTCAGCGTCAGCTCTCCCTTTCCTTCTGTTCCGATGCTCTTTACATAGCAGCCGAACATTCCGCCCTGCAGGGCTACCATTTCGGGACCGATCAGCTCGATCTGTCCGCTGCAGGTAAGCCTTACCGGATCATTGGCAAAGACAAGCTGGTTGCCGTTTTCATCCATCATCTTAAAGCGCACCGCCGCCACATCATAGGTCTTTGTTTCCAAAAGTTTGTTATTGCTAACTTCCACCTCCAGATGCTGCCCGGTCATGGGCGCCTTGGTCAGGGTCTTTACCACCTCACCGTCCTTGATGGCTTCAAACCGGTAAACGGTGGATTCACCACCCCAGTCTCCTATGTATTTGTTGTAAAGCTCCACAGCATCCGTCATCTTCATGTGATACTGCAGCATCATTCTTCCGGCCTTTAAGTACATGGGCTTTGACATCCCGTACAGTCCCACTCTGGCCACCTCATTGAGCAGGGATTTGACCGCCTTGGCCTGCTCATGGGGCATTTTCTCTTTTTCCTCCAGAAGATCCCCTATATAGTCATCGATGAGGATCGGCCCGTGCGCAAGGTTTTTGTAGGGAGAATCCGCCGCGGTAAATTCGCGGATGAACACGTCGTTTTTATACATCTTCACGCTGTCCGCATTGGTATAAATGTAGATATCTCCCCTGTTACAGCCCGGGTGCTCCCCGATGTCCATGGAGGAGGAAAGCTCCAAAACCGGATAGGCATCCTGCTGCATGGCATAGACCGCCGCAGCCTGTTTGGGATTGCGAAACATATCCATAACCCCGTGATAGCAGATCCGGTCGCCGCTGCCGAAATCCTTGTGGGTATTGTAATCAAACATGCACCACCCGAAGCTGCCGCAGATGTTGTCCTGCCCTGCCACATCGTTGAGCACGTTGGCATGGCGTCTTGCATGCTCCATCCGATGCTCCTCCCAGTCGAAGGCCTTGGTGGGATACATGTGCCCGTTGTATTCGCTGATCAGATAGGGTCTGTCGGAATCCGGCGTCACATCGCTCTTTTTCTCACAGCCCCTCTTGGTGCCCTCATGGGAAAAATCGTTGTAGGTATAAACATCCTCCAGAAAGCTGCCCTTCTTGTAGCAGCGAACGCCTCCTGTCTGGCGGGAAGGATCCATCATATGTGCCACTTTGTTCGTGCGCTCATAAAATGCGTCATCATCCACAGACTCGTTGATCCGAACGCCCCAGAGAATGATGGAGGGATGGTTGCGGTACTGGGTGATCATCTCCTTCACGTTCTCCACCGCCTGTTCCTTCCAGGCATCATCTCCGATATGCTGCCATCCGGGAAACTCCGTAAAGACCAGAAGGCCCAGCTCATCGCAGGCATCCAGGAAGCTGTGTGCCTGGGGATAGTGGGAGGTGCGGACCGCATTGACGCCCAGCTCGCGCTTTAGGATCCTTGCATCCAGAACCTGCATGGAATCCGGCATGGCATAGCCTGTGTAAGCATAGCTTTGATGGCGGTTCAGCCCCCGGATCCTGACCTTTCTGCCATTAAGGAAAAAGCCGTTTTTCTTAAAGACTGCTTTCCGAAAACCGATGGTCGTGACCACCTCGTCATATACGCACCCGTTTCCGTCGGCAAGCTCCGTTCTCATCTCGTAAAGCACCGGGTTTTCGATATCCCAAAGCTCTACCTCGCCTACGGAAAAGGCCAGCTCGCAGGCTCCGGTCTCCACCGGCGTCGTCGCCACCTCACCCAGCAGCGTATAGTCTTTCTCGCCCTTTTTGCGGATCCACTGCCGCAGGATACTGTCCGTTCCCGCTCCTGCGATCTCGATCCGGGACAGAGTCTTTGAGCTGTGGCAATGCAGGGTCTTAGGCCCCTGCTCCGGCTCCTTTCCCTCTCCGCCAAAGCGTTCTGCCAGCTTAAAGGTGACAAATACATCCTTGATATAGGACGGCTCCTTGACCGTCAGATATACATCCCGGTAGATGCCGCCATAGGTCATATAGTCGATCACAAAGCCAAAGGGCGGCACATTCAAGGACTCCCGGGAATCCACCCTTGCCACCAGCAGGTTTTCCTCTCCGTACTTCAGCGCCTCGGAAATATCCAGCGTAAATGCCGTATAGCCGCTGTGATGCTCTCCGATCTTTTCTCCGTTTACATAGACCGAGCAGTCATGCGCCACCGCATCAAATGTCAGAAGGATCACCTTTCCCTCCCACTCCTTCGGAGCCGTAAAGGATTTGGCATAGGCCGAAACCATCTGGTACTCTGATTCGTCAAAATAATGAAAAGGCAACTCCTTCACGGTATGCGGGATCCGTACCTCGTACGGCGTCGCACCGGAAAAATTGCCTTTTACATACGCCTCCTCAAACTGAGGATAAAACTTCCATCCGTTGTTCAGATACACCCTGTTTCCCATACATTACCTCCCAAAGCGGTCCCCACCGCTTCCTGCTGCTTTACCCCGTTCATATATCCCCTCGAATTTTCCTTTTCCCCTGCGCCGTCTAAGCCTTACGCATTTTCCCCGAGCATCTTCTCAAGTGTGTACCAGGCAAGCGTAGCGCATTTGACTCTGGCAGGCATGTGCGCCACATCCCGAAGGGCTGCCGCTTCCTCCAGCGCTTCGATCTCTTCCTCCGTGGCACCTCCCCGAACCATCTTCAGAAAACTCTCCACCAGCGCAAGCGCTTCCTCCTTGGTCTTTCCCTCGATCATATCCAGCATGATATCGGAGGATGCCTGGGAGATGGCACATCCCTCTCCCGTAAATCCGACGTCCTCGATCAGGCCGTTGTCATCGAGTGTAAGCTGCAGTGTGATATCATCCCCGCACGTAGGGTTGGAGCCCCGCCGTTCAAAATTGGGACGCATCAGCGGCTGCTTATGTCCGGGATGCAGATTGTGCTCATTGACGATCTCCCGGTAGATCTGTTTTAAATCCATTGGTCTTCCCC
>JAILHW010000248.1 GCA_024695605.1 Lachnospiraceae bacterium
GCACACGCTCCTCAAGGAGCAGCTCAACGAGGTGCTTGCTACCCTCACAGACAGGGAGGCAAAGGTGCTCAAGCTCCGATTCGGTCTCGAGGACGGCAAGGCACGTACTCTCGAGGAGGTAGGTCAGCGCTTTGACGTTACACGCGAGCGTATCCGCCAGATCGAAGCAAAGGCACTCAGAAAGCTTCGCCATCCGAGCAGAAGCAGAAAGCTGAAGGATTATTTGGATTAAATGAAGCCCGGTATGAAGAGAAATGCTCCTCCAAAGCTTTCTGAGCGGCTGCGCGCACTGGTGTCGATGCTGAAGCTGTCAAACCCGCACTTTGAAAGGGCTGCGGACATCGGCTGCGACCATGGCTGGATCGCCATCTCGCTGATTCTGGAAGGGATCGCAGAGCAGGTGATCGCCAGTGACATCAGACCCGGTCCCCTGGAGCGGGCCATAGAGCATATCGCGGAATACGGCCTGGAGGATCGGATCAGGGCGGTGCTCTCAGGCGGAATGGAGCATCTGTCAAAGAATGACACGGATGCGGCACTGATCGCCGGCATGGGAGGGTTCCTTATCAGGGATATTTTAGAGGAGGCCGCCGGCCGGGACGCACTTTGTGACTGCCTGGTACTGCAGCCGCAGAACGGCTGGGATGAGGTCAGGCGGTGCCTTGGGAAAAACGGCTATGACATCCTCCATGAGAACATGGTCTGTGAGGACGGAAAGTTCTATGTGATCATGGGCGCAAAAAGAGCCGCAGAGGGAAGCGTAGTCCCACTGAGGGATTTGGAGGAAAAATACGGACCGGTCCTTTTGAGAGAAAAACACCCGGTGCTGCTTCGGTACTTAGAAAATGAGCATGAGAAATTTGCCGAGGTGCAAAGGAGGCTTTTGCAAAGCGGCAATCCGGGAGAGACAGTTAAGGAAAAGCTTTCCGATCTTGAGAGAGCATTAGACATCATGAATACCTGAAAGGGCATAAATACCCTAAAGGGCATAAATACCCTAAAGGGCATAAAGGAGACGATGTGATGAAGCTGGATAAGATCATTGAAAAGCTGGAAGAGATGGCACCCGCATCCTATGCAGAAAGCTGGGATAACTGCGGCCTTTTGGTGGGGCGCAGGGAAAAAGAGGTCAGATGTATCTATATCGCCCTGGACGCCACCCGTGATGTGATCGATCAGGCACTGGCCGAGGAGGCAGATCTGATCCTGACGCACCATCCCATGATCTTTAAAGGGATCAAGAGGGTGAGCAGCGACGACTTTGTAGGAAAGCGCGTTTTAAAGCTGGCAAGACAGGATATGTGTCTGTATTCCATCCATACCAATTTTGATGTGATGGGGATGGCGGACGCTGCAGCGGATGTGCTGGGGCTTCGCCAGAGAGAGGTGCTCAGTCTGACCTTTGAGGACGAGATCGCAAAGGAGGGCTTTGGCCGTTTCGGAAGGCTTCCGAGGGTGATGAGCCTGGATGAGTGTGCAGACTACGTGAAGGATCAGTTTCATCTGGAGAGTGTCAGGGTTTACGGAGACGGAGAGCTGGAGATCGAAAGAGCCGCGATCCTTCCGGGCAGCGGCAGCTCCATGATCTCGGATGCGCTGGATAAAGGCGCCGAGGTGATGATCACCGGAGATATCAGCCACCATGACGGCATTGATGCCTGGGAGCAGGGACTTGCAGTGATCGATGCCGGGCACTACGGACTGGAGCAGATCTTTATTCCTTACATGGAGGAATTTTTAAAACGGGAATTTCCGCAGATCAGAGTGGTCACGGATGCACCCAGATGTCCGTTCCATATGGTGTGACAGACGGACAGGAAAAAACAGACAGAAAAAACAGACAGAAAAAACAGACAGCTGATGCTACAAGAAGGCTGAAATGGGAGTGAAACCACAAATACGCAGGAGGTATAGGGTATGCAGGTTACAGTAAAGGGGCAGACAAGGGAGTTCGAGGACAATGTGACGTACAGAACGTTAGCGGATGCTTACCAGGATCAGTATCCTCACAGGATCGCGCTGGCGGTTGCCAACGGACAGATCCAGGAGCTTCACAAGTTCGCTAAAGACGGCTGCAAGCTGGACTTTTTGACCTTTGGGGATTCCGCCGGACACAAGGCTTATGTCAGAACGGCAACGATGATGCTGTTTCGCGCGGCCCAGACGCTGTTTTCGGATATCAGGCCGGACCAGATCAAGGTGGAGTTTGCCATCGGTAACGGCTATTACATCAGTATGAAAGGACACACCCTTACCATGGGAGAGGTACAGAGTCTGGAAAAGGCCATGCGCAGGCTCAGTGATCTGAACATTCCCATCATCAAAAGTACCCTTCCCAAGCGGGAGGCAATCAAGGTCTTTGAGGAAAGCGCGATGTCGGATAAGGTAAAGCTGTTCCGCTATCGCAGGAGCTCCTTTATCAACGTCTATGAACTGGACGGATATATGGATTATTACTACGGCTTTATGCTGCCGGATACAGGCTATGTGGAGCAGTTCGAGCTTCTGGCCTATAAAAAGGGTCTGATCCTGAACCTTCCGAGCATGCAGGAGCCCGAGGTGCTGACAAAGTTTACCGCCAGGGAGAAGCTCTTTGAGACCCTGCAGCAGGCGGATGACTGGGGCAATACCATGGGGGTTGATACCGTGGGAGATCTGAACGATCAGATCTGTGCAGGCGGCATCAGCGACCTGATCATGGTGCAGGAGGCGTTGCAGGAACGCCGGATCGGAGAGATCGCAAAGGATATCGCGACAAGGGGCGGTGTCAAGTTTGTGATGATCGCAGGCCCTTCCTCCAGCGGAAAGACCTCCTTTTCCCACAGACTTTCCATTCAGCTTCGCACACTGGGCCTCAATCCCCATCCCATTGCGCTGGATGACTATTTCAAAGACAGGGAGCATACGCCCAGGGATGAGCACGGCAACTACAACTTCGAGTGTCTGGAAGCCATTGATGTGGAGCTGTTCAATTCAGATATGCTTAAGCTTTTGAACGGAGAGCGGGTAGAGCTTCCCACCTTCAATTTCAAGACCGGTGTCAGAGAGTATCTTGGCAACTACAAGCAGCTAGGACCCGATGATATCCTGGTGCTGGAGGGCATCCACGGACTGAATGATAAAATGTCCTACTCCCTGCCCAATGAGAGTAAATACAAGATTTACATCAGTGCGCTGACCTCACTGAATATCGATGAGCATAACCGGATCCCGACGACGGATACCAGACTGCTTCGGAGAATGGTCAGAGATGCCAGAACCAGAGGCTCCAGTGCGCAGCGTACCATCGGTATGTGGTACTCCGTGAGAAAGGGTGAGGAGGAGTACATCTTCCCCTTCCAGGAAAATGCAGATGCCTTCTTTAACAGTGCCCTGATCTATGAGCTGGCTGTCATCAAACAGTACGCGGAGCCGCTGCTGTTTTCCATCACGGAGGATATGCCCGAGTACCTGGAGGCCAAGAGACTGTTGAAGTTTTTGGAGTATTTCCTGGGCGTCAGTACCGAGAATCTGCCCAATAATTCCCTGATGCGGGAGTTCGTGGGAGGCAGTATTTTCCCGGTATAAAAAAACGATACAAAAGCGCAGCCCGCAAGGGGGATAAGTCGGACAGGTGATCGCGGCTCTTTATGAGACGAGGAAAGTCCGGGCTTCACAGGGCAGGATGCCGGATAACGTCCGGTGGAGGCGACTCCCAGACCAGTGCAACAGAAATAAACCGCCGCTTATGCGGTAAGGGTGGAAAGGCAGTGTAAGAGACTACCGCCCGGACGGTAACGCCCGGGGCACATGTAAACTCCATTCGAAGCAAGACCAAGCAGAAAACGATACAGTGGCCCGCTGTGTTTTCAGGTAGGTCGCTCGAGCCTGTCGGTAACGGCAGGCCTAGATAGATGATCACCCACGACATAACCCGGCTTATCGTCCGGCTTATCCCCCTTGCGGGCTGCAATGAATACTATAGTTTTAGGAGGCGTATAAAAAATGACAAAGATTGACATTGTTTCCGGATTTCTGGGAGCAGGAAAAACCACACTGATCAAAAAGCTCTTGGCGGAGGCTCTTTCCGGTGAGCAGGTCGTTTTGATCGAGAATGAATTCGGTGAGATCGGGATCGACGGCGGCTTTTTGAAGGAGGCGGGCGTGGAGATCACGGAAATGAACTCCGGATGCATCTGCTGCTCCCTGGTGGGCGATTTTGCAACGGCACTGAAGGAGGTTCTGGACCGCTATAAACCGGACAGGATCCTGATCGAGCCCTCTGGCGTCGGAAAGCTTTCGGATGTCATGCGGGCAGTGGAAGGCGCAACAGGCGCAGAGGGAGTACACCTCAACAGTGCGGTAGCGGTAGTGGATGCGAAAAAATGCAAGACCTACCTGAAGAACTTCGGTGAGTTCTTTGAAAACCAGATCGAGCATGCCGGTACCATCATCCTTTCCCGTACCGGACAGATGAGTGAGGATAAGATCGACCAGTGCATCGCGCTCATACGGGAGCACAATGAAAAAGCACAGATCATCACAACACCCTGGGATCAGCTGGAGGGCGTCAAGATCTTAGAGGCCATCGAGAATGCAAAGGATCTGGAGGCTGAGCTGCTGGCAGAGGTGATGGCTATGAAGGAAGAGCATCATCACCACCATCACCATCACGATCATGAGGAGCATGAGCACCATCATGACCATGATCACGAGGAGCATGAGCATCATCACGACCACGATCACGAGGAGCATGAGCACCACCACGATCATGACCATGACCATGAGGAGCATGAGCACCATCACGACCATGATCACGAG
>JAILHW010000022.1 GCA_024695605.1 Lachnospiraceae bacterium
TGAAGACGTATTTTTATTCGTTCCCGGGCCCGAAGCCTCCAAGGAACGGATTGGAAGGTGAAAAAAGAGCATGAAAGGTAAAACAGCCCTGTTTTATGTGCTGCTAAGCCTTGCGTTTTTCATCTTTGGCGTTGCTTGTCTGTGGCAGTTTGCAAAGAACAGGGAGGATACGCAGCCGGCGGCCGAGTCTTTGGCGGAAAGCAGCACGCTGCAGGATCAGGGACAGGGCAAGATGCCCGGGCAGCAGGAAATGCAGCAGACCAAAGCAGGCGGAGGAGCGCAGGAAGAAGCGACAAGCGAAGACGCGGCGCAGGAAGAAGCAGAAAAGGAAGAAACATCACAGAAAAGTGATGGCGCGGCAGAGGAACTTCCCTCTGACGATGCCCTTCTTGATGAAGAGGAAGCGGTGGTTTCCGAAACTCTGGCGACTCTGATCCGGCAGGAGCATGACAGGATCGTGGTCCTGGATCCCGGACACGGAGGAGAGGATCTGGGATTTACGGCTACCGAGGAGGATCGGGAAGATGAGATCCTATTAACGGAAAAAGACTTTGCCCTGGATGTAGCACTTCGCACCAAGGCGCTTTTGGAAAAAGAAGATATCTTTGTGATCATGACCCGGGAAGGGGATACCGAGGAAGAACTGAAAGATCGGGTGGATCGGGCCAATATACTGCCGGCGGACTTTTTTGTGAGCCTGCATCTTTCCCTGAAGGATGATTCCCAGCTGCACGGCATGAGCGTGATCTATAATGACCAGTTCTACAGCAGGGGATACGGAAGCGGGGATCTGGCAGAGCAGCTTTTGGAAAGTGTGACGGAGAAAACCATGGAAAAGCCCTTGGGCATCTTTCCCTGTGAGGAAGAGGACGAAGAGGTACGCATGATCGTTATGCCGGGCGTAAGGCTTGAAATGGGCTGTATTTCCAACCGCCAGGAGATCAAGCTGCTGGGACGCGATGATTACAGACAAAAGGTCGCAGAGGGCATTTGCGAGGGGCTCAAGAAGGCTTTTGAAAGCAGACAGACCGAAAAGAGTACGGAGGATACTGAAAATGAGTGAAACGGCAAAGAGAAGGATCGTGCTGGCCAGCAGCAACAAGAATAAACTGCGGGAGGTGCGGCAGATCCTGGAGGGAAGTGATCTTGAGGTGATCCCTCTTTCGGAGACCGAATTTGCAGGAGAGATCATAGAGGACGGTAAGACCTTTGAAGAGAATGCTTATATCAAGGCCAAAACCGTATCGGATGCACTGGGCGTAGCTGCGCTGGCGGATGATTCGGGGCTGGAGATCGATGCCCTGGGAAAAGAGCCGGGCGTACATTCCGCCAGATTTATGGGAGAGGATACTTCCTATGATATTAAGAATACGGAGCTGCTTCGCAGGATGGAAGGTGTTGCAGAGCAGGATCGGACGGCACGGTTTGTGTGCGCCATGGTGGTGGTATGGCCGGATGGAAAGAAACTGTCTGCCGTAGAAACCATGGAGGGACGGATCGCCTACAAGATCGCCGGAGAGAACGGCTTTGGCTATGATCCCATCTTTTTCCTGCCCGAATACGGAAAGACCTCGGCGGAGATCGCGCCCGAGGAAAAGAACGCCATCAGCCACCGCGGAAAAGCCCTTCGCAAGATGGCACAGCTTTTAAGGGAGGCGTAAAACGGGTGTACAGGGAATTTGATGCGAAAAGAATACTGATCATCAGTGACACCCACGGAAGACTCCAAAATCTCAAGGCATTGATGCAAAGGCTGCAAACCCCGGATCTGACCATTCATTGCGGAGATCTGGAAATGGGAGAGGAAGCCGTGCAGAAGGTGGTAGGGAGCCCGCTGGTATGCGTCCGCGGCAATATGGACTATGACGGCAAGCTGCCGGCGGAGCAGATGATAGAGATCAGAGGGAAAAAAATCTGGATCACCCACGGAAACCGGTACGGAGTCAGCGGAACGCCCTTGATCATAAGGGAAGAGGCCATAGAGCGGGGGATGGATATTGTGATGTTCGGACATACACATAGGCCCTATCTGGATACGGATAAAGACATCACGGTATTGAATCCGGGAAGCCTTTCCCAGCCCCGACAGGACAACGGAAGACCCTCCTTTATGATGATGGAGATCGATGATGATGGAGAGGTTCATTACAGTTTAAACTACTTGTAAAAAAGCTTGCAAAAAAGATTTAAGTATCCTCTTGACATGGCGGATACGATGTAATATAATAACACGTGCGTTGTGGTTCGGATTCGATGAACAGCGGGGTGTGGCTCAGCTTGGCTAGAGCGCCTGGTTTGGGACCAGGAGGTCGCAGGTTCGAATCCTGTCACCCCGATTGCACGATACCATGCGGGTGTAGTTCAATGGTAGAACACCAGCCTTCCAAGCTGGACACGT
>JAILHW010000190.1 GCA_024695605.1 Lachnospiraceae bacterium
TTTATATAGCGTATGATCCTTAAACTCACCCTCGCTCTTTCCATGACCATACATCTCGACACGAAGTACAAAAACTCCCGCTTCATTCATAGCCTTCTGGGCGGATATGATATGATCTTCTTCCATATGGCCGGTAAAGCCATGGATCAGAATACAAAGCGGTCCCACCTGAACGTTTTCGGGTCGATCCAACTTCGCATGAAGACGTATCCCATCACTGTTGATATAAAATTCTTCCATTTTGTTTTCCCCTCCTTAGCCCTTCGGGTTCATCTGTAAACTTTTTTACTGCGCTCTTCGATCCCAAGCTTTTTTCACTCTTTTCCAAAATACCCGTCGGAATTGAGCAGCTCATTGTACTTTGCGTTAGCCTCTTCGCTGGCTTTCTTATCTCTCCACCTGTCGATATCGCTGCATATGGCAAGCATCTCATCCACGATCAGCTCAACGCTTTGCGGTCTTACATTTATAAGATATCCCATCATCCTGTTCATAGCCTTCGGGCTACCAAGCTGCTTTGCGATCTGCTGTCCCAGTTCTTCCGGAAATCCCAAGTCACATATCTGACTGACAAGTTCATCCCTTGCTCTGACCCATTCCCTATGATTATCCGTCATCCTACTCCGTCCTTATTTTCAGCTGTTTTCCTGACATAATTCGGAAGGATGTCAAATATTGTTGATATCCTTCCGAACAGTTTTCTGTCCGGCATCAGAAATTCCCGTCTGGATTCTTCGGCGTCTCCGCCGCTTAGATCGCACCTGTTTTCAGAATCCGTTCGTCTCCTCTTCTATCGTTCCCCAGTAATCCGTGCGCCTTACGCTGTCCGCGCCCTCTTCCATATCCAGAATCTGCCGAAACTGTGTTTCATATAGATCCTTGTAAACCTGACCCAGGGCCAGCAGTGACTCATGGCTCCCCTGCTCTGCGATCACACCGTCTTTTACCACCAAAATGGAATCCGCCTGCAGAATCGTTGACAGTCTGTGGGCGATCACGATACTGGTGCGTCCCTTCATCAAAAGCTCCAGCGCTTTTTGGATCGCATTCTCCGAAATGGAATCCAGGGCCGATGTTGCTTCATCCAGGATCAGGATCTTCGGGTCCTTCAGGATAACTCTGGCAATGGACAGCCTCTGCTTTTCCCCTCCGGAAAGCTTCAAGCCCCGGTTACCCACCACCGTATCATATCCATCCGGCTGATGCATGATGAACTCATGGATGCTGGCATTTTTGCAGGCTTCGACCAGTTCTTCATCCGTAGCATTTTCTTTGGCATACAGCAGGTTCTCTTTGATGGTTCCGTTAAACAGATAGGTCTCCTGTGAAACCACGCCGATATTGGACCTAAGATAGGAAAGATCGAACTTTCGCACATCCACGCCGCCAATCCTGACGCTGCCGCCGGACACATCATAAAGCCGCGGGATCAGATTCACCACGGTGGACTTTCCGGAACCCGACGGTCCCACAATGGCGTACATCTTTCCTCCGGGCACGGTAAAGCTCACATCCTTCAGGATCTGTACCTCGGGATCATAGGCAAAAGCCACATGATCATATACGATATCCCGGCAGGTAACATCCGGTTTTTCGCCATTTTCCGGCGAAATAATGGAGCTCTTCATATCGAAGTATTCGAAAATCCTGGTAAAAAGCGCCAACGACCTGGTAAAGTCCACCTGCAGATTCAGAAGATCCTGCACCGGCCGGTACAGTCTGTTGATCAGCGCTACCATCGCCGTGATCGTTCCGACCGTCAGCGACTCGTCCATACGGGAAATGATCAGATAGCCGCCTGCAAAGTAGATCAAAAGCGGCCCCACCTGTGTAAACATTCCCATGACAACCCGAAACCAGCTGCCGCTCCTTTGCTCCTTTAAGTTCAGTCTGGTCAGCTCCGAGTTAACCTGTGTAAACTTTTCATATTCCCGCTCCTCCCTTGTAAAGAGCTTGACCAGCATGGAACCGCTGACACTGAGCGACTCATTGATCAGCTGATTCATCTCGTCATTTTTTGCCTGGGAATCCGACCGGATCTTCCACTGATTCTTCCCCACCCGTTTAGTCGGCAGGATCAGAAGCGGGATGATCACGATCCCAACAATGGCCAGCTGCCAGCTCATGGTAAAGAGCGCCACGAGCGTAGTCACCACCGTTGCAACATTGGAAACCACGTGGGACAGCGTACCGGAGATCACGGTACTGACACCGCTGATATCCGTATTCATGCGGGTAATGATGTCGCCCTGTTTTTCTGTTGTAAAAAACGAATGGGGCATGTACTGCAGATGATGGTACATCTGATTTTTCATGTCAAAAATGATACGCTGGGAGATCCATGCATTGATATAGGACTCCAGAACGCCTATGATCTGAGATACTGCCAGCGTGGCAAACGCCATGAACAGTAAACGGATCAGCAGCTTCATATCCTGATTGATCAGCGCCTGATCCACGATCTTTCCCGTAATAATAGACGGCAAAAGTCCAACCATCGCACTGAACAGGATCGCGATAAAAACAAAGGCAAACTGCAGACTGTAGGGCTTCATATAGGACAGGATCCGAAGGATCAGTGCTTTATCGACTTTGGGCAGATTCTCTTTTTCCTCTTCCGTCAGAAATCCCCTCGGCCCCAATCCGCCTCTTCCTCCCGGTGCCGGCATACTATCCCCTCCTTTGCTTGCAACTCTTTTACCGGTGATGAAAACGCGCTTTGGCTATGAAATCAAACTGATTCCATTCTCCGCCAGATGAGAAAGTGTTTCTTCAGCAACGTGGCCGTCGTGCGTGATAGTCTGAGACTTTCGATAGTAATGGTGACAGGTATAGTCTAATCCATCTTCAACGCGCTGAAAGATATATTCATATTGATCCGGATTAAAGATGCGATCCGGCATCATTTGACTTACCAGGTTTACCGTCATCTGCATAGGATACTTCTGAAAGTCCCTGAACTGCCATGCGCGCGAGAGAGTATTATTATCATATTCATAATACTCGCTGTTGATGATAACATCGTCCGTAGGGCTTCCGCTGCCCCGGAATTCTTCCGCACTGATCAGCCGTCCGGCATCATCGTATTCATACCATTCAAAATTGTACAGGCTATGGGAAGCCACGCCGTCCCTGTCAGAATCGATGAAATATCCGATCGTCAGCTGCTTTGATACATAAACAAATGCCACCTCATTGCCGCCTGCAGCGCCCAGGCCAGCCACTTTCAGCGTGCCCTCGCCATCATATTTCAGCGTGACGTAATTGGCCGGATCAGCATTTTTTGCAAGCTTTGCGGAAGGCTTCTTTGGAAAGGTAGCTTTCTTATGGACAAGCCT
>JAILHW010000195.1 GCA_024695605.1 Lachnospiraceae bacterium
AAGGGCCGTCAGGCCGGCCTCTTGAAAGCGCTCCTCATAGGCCCACTGCCAGGAATAGTCAAAGTACGCGGAAAAGCCCTTTTCCCTGCATCTTTTCTCATAGATGCTCCGCCACTTCGGATCATCCGTATCCTCCGGCTCATAGTTTGCCGTATCGATATAATCCACGCCCGCTGCCAGACAGGCATCCATGATCGAAAGATCCTGATAGGGAAGCGCCAGGTTTAATACCGCATCCACGCCGTGCTTTTTGATCAGGGCCTCTACCTGCTCGGGCCTGTCCGCATCCACCTGCTCCGTTGTGATCCTTGTGCCATAGCGCTTTGTCAGCTTTTCGGCCAGATCATCGCACTTTTTCTTCGTCCGGCTGGCCAGCACCAGCTCCTCAAACACCTCACTGTTCTGGCAGCATTTGTGGATGGCCACACTTGCAACGCCGCCGCATCCGATGACCATCAGTTTTCTCTTCGTTTCGCTCATAATGCCCTCCGTTTAGTCCTTCTTATCCTTGCCCTTCTTCCGGCCCTCTTCCTCCTCCAAAAGATCCTCCACATACTTTGGAAGCATAAAGGCGCCATAGTGCAGGTTGGTGGTATAGTACCAGGTCTTCAGCCCTCTTTCCTTCCACCTGACTGCGTCAAAATCATTCAGCGGGTGGTACTTTTTGGAGGCAAAGCCGAACATCCACAGTCCTGCGGGGCAGGTGGGAATGCTGGCCTGATACACCCTGCTGATGGGAAAGCTCTTAAACACCTTCCGGTGCATCTTCCGAAAGGACGCTTCGTCCTCATCATAAAAGGGGCTGCCGTGCTGATACACCATAATGCCGTCCTCGTGCAGGGCCCGGTTACAGTTGCCGTAAAATTCCTTGGTAAAAAGCCCTTCCGTATGGCCGGACGGATCGGTGGAATCGTTGATGATCAGATCATACTTGTCCACGCATCGTCTCAAAAACCGAAGTCCGTCCTGGTTGATGATGGTGACCCTGGGATCGTCAAATCCCTTGGCGGTTTCCGGGAAAAATTCCCTGCTGACGGAAATGAACATCTCATCCGGCTCTACCACGTCGATCCTCTCGATCTCCGGGTAATCGATGCAGCATCTGGCCACACCGCCGTCACCGCCACCGATGATCAGCACATCCCTGACATGCGGATGCACCGCCATGGGCACATGCACGATCATCTCATTATAGACAAATTCGTCCGCCTCGGAGAAAATGATCTCTCCGTCCAAAACGATCATCTTTCCGAATTCCTGGGACAGAAACACATCAATCCTCTGGTATTCACTTTTTCCGCTAAACAGCTGTTTATCTACCCGGACACTGGTTTTTACGTTGTCCGTATCCATCTGGGAAAACCAGATGTCCATTCCCCCGTTTTTCTCCTGTGACATGTTTCATCCTTCCTTTTGGTTGCCTTCGCATATACATTGAAGATTGTACCATGAAGGCGTCTGAAATTCAACGTCAATGCGCCCCTGGCCCGGTGAAAGGTTTTCTTGCAATCGGATGGGAAATTTGATAGCATTTTGCGTAACATAAAAATCGCCCGTTTTCAACAAAAACGGGCGATTCCGTTATACAAGTACACAGAGTTTTTCGGCATCGGAATCAATGGTCCCCTGCAGCGAGCAACCCTTTTCTCTGGCAAACTCGATATAGGTCACGATCTCCTCCGTCACCAGCTCTCCCGGTGTCAGGATCGGGATCCCGGGGGGATAGCACATCAGCATTTCTCCGCTGATCCGTCCGGCAGCCTTCGTAATGGGGATCTGCTCCTTCTTTGCATAGAAGGATTCTCTCGGTGACCGGACCATTTCCGGCTGGATGAAATCCCCTACCTCTATATGCTCGGCCTCTTTGCTAAAGCTAAATTTAATATCCTCCAAAGCGCCCACCAGGCGCTCGATATCCTGCTGTCTGTCACCAATGGAAATGTAGGCCAGAATGTTGCCGATGTCTCCGAATTCGATCTGGATATCGTATTCATCCCGCAACAGATCATACACCTCGATCCCCGTCAGTCCGATGTCACGGGTATAGACCAGGAGCTTTGTCTCATCAAAATCGTAAACATCCTTGCCGTCGATCAGCTCCCGGCCGTAGGCATAATAGCCTCCGATCTCGTTGATCTCATCCCTGGCATACTGTGCCATCCTCGTGACACGCTCAAAGCTCTCCCGTCCTCTCAGCGCCAGATTCCTTCGGGAGATGTCCAGGCTGGAAAGCAGCAGATATGATGCGCTTGTCGTCTGTGTCAGGTTGATCACCTGGCGTACATATTCCGGATCCATATCAGGACCGCAAAGCAGGATGGAGCTTTGGGTCAGAGACCCGCCGGATTTGTGCATTGACACTGCTGTCAGGTCTGCTCCCGCTTTGATCCCGCTGATGGGAAGCTCCTCTCCGAAATACAGATGGGTGCCGTGGGCCTCGTCCACCAGCACCTTCATGCCACGCTCGTGTGCCAGCTTCGTGATCTGCTCCAGATCCGAACAGATACCGTAATAGGTGGGATTGTTTATAAAAACGGCAGTGGCGTCAGGATTTTCATCCATGACCTTTTTGACCATATCCGGCGCCATACCAAGCGCGATACCGATCCGGTCATTCACCTTTGCAGGCACATATACCGGTACGGCCCCGCACAGGATCAGCGCATTGATGACAGACTTGTGCACATTCCTCGGCAGAATGATCTTATCCCCGGCTTTACACACCGAAAGGATCATGGCCTGGACACTGCTGGTGGTCCCGTTGACCATCAAAAAGGCATGTGCTGCTCCGAAGGCATCCGCAACCAGCTCTTCCGCCCTGCGGATCACGGACGTCGGATGTCCCAGGTTATCCAGCGGCTTCATGGAATTGACATCCAAAGAAAGACACCGCTCTCCCAAAAGCTCCACCAGCTCCGGGTTACCGCGTCCTCGTTTATGCCCGGGTACATCAAAGGGGACGATCCGCTGCTTGCGAAACGCCTCCAATGCTTCATAGATCGGTGCCGAATATTGTTCCAGATTCATACCGTTCCACCTTTGCCTTTCGGTTATCTCAAATTTATATCACGTTTTAACTTTCGTTCATCTTTGCCAGTTTAGCGGTCTGGTCAGCTGTGATGCAAGAATCGATGATCTCCTGCAGATCCCCGTCCATCACCTTGTCCAGCTTGTACAGCGTCAGGTTAATGCGATGATCCGTCACACGACCCTGCGGGAAGTTGTAGGTACGGATCTTCTCCGATCTGTCTCCGCTTCCCACCTGGCTCTTTCGAAGCTGTGCCTGCTCATCATGGGCCTGCTGCAGCTTTAAGTCATACAGCTTGGTCCGAAGCAGTGCAAACGCCTTGGCCTTGTTCTGGATCTGTGATTTTTCCGTCTGTGAGTAGATCACGATCCCGGTGGGGATATGCGTCAGGCGCACTGCGGAGTCCGTGGTATTGACGCACTGGCCGCCGCTTCCCGAGGCACGCATGACATCGATCCTGATATCCTTATCATCGATCTCCACATCATCGATCTCTTCAGCCTGGGGCATAACTGCTACCGTAATGGCCGAGGTATGGATCCTGCCGCCGGATTCCGTATCCGGAACACGCTGCACCCGATGGGCACCGGACTCATACTTCAGGGCGGAGTAGGCTCCCTGCCCGATGATGGTAAAGGAGACAAACTTCATGCCTCCGATATCGCTCTCCTCCACTTCGTTGGTTTCCACCTTCCATCGGCGGCTCTCGGCATAATGTACATACATCCTGTAGATCTCGGCTGCAAACAGGGCAGATTCCTCTCCGCCCACGCCGGCACGGATCTCCATGACCACGTTGCGCTCATCATTCTCATCCTTCGGAAGCAGCAGGATCCTGAGCTTCTGCTGCAGCTCTTCCTCCTGTGCTCTTGCACCTGAGAGCTCCTCCTTGAGCATGCTGCGCATCTCTTCATCGGATTCGCTCTCCAAAAGCTCCAGGGATTCTTCTATGGTCTGCTTATTTTCCTTATACTGTTTATACGTCTCAACGATGGGGGTCAGTTCGCTCTGCTCCTTCATCAGCGCACGAAAACGTTTCTGATCATCCGATACGCCCGGACTCGAAAGCTGCAAAAGCACCTCGTCAAAGCGCAGCAGCAGGGCTTCTAATTTATCAAACATACATCCTCTCTCCTTGCTTCATTCTGTTTATGACACTTCCTGCTCATGCCGGTTTTTGTTCATGCCACTTCCTGTTCCTACCGGTTTTTGTTCATGCTACTTCCTGTTTTGGTATATACTGCGGCATACTGCGTACACATCATAACCTCTCAGCCCCTGTACACGCCGCTGACGACTCTGTCGCATCCCGCATAGTCCTTTACAACCTGCACATCGGTAAAGCCGGCTTCTCTCACCATCCTGCTCACAGCCTCTCCCTGATCATACCCGATCTCCAGGTAAAGCCTGGTGCCGCCCTTACTATGGGTACCGACCTTGTGCAGCAGACGCTGATACACCATCAGTCCGTCCTCTCCGCCATCCAGTGCAAGTCTCGGCTCGAACTCTCTGACCTCCGGCATCAGCGTTTCGATAACGCCCGTTTGAATATATGGTGGGTTCGATACGATGATATCAAACACACCTTCAATCCCCTCCCAGAGATCGCTCTCAATAAATTGCGCCTGTTCTTCCATTCCCAGGCGCTTCGCATTTTCCTTTGCTACCGAAAGGGCCCCGGGCGAAAGATCGCTTCCGATGCCGGTGCAATGATTGGAATAGTGCAGCAGCGATAACAGAATGCATCCGCTGCCGGTACAAAGATCCAGGATCCGGCTTCCGTCAAAGGGCTCCTTCATCACCTCTTCTACCAGAATCTCCGTATCCTGGCGGGGGATCAGCACGTTTTCATTGACCGAAAATACAAGTCCCATGAAGGATTGCCGTCCTGTGATGTAGGAAAGCGGCTCCCGTCTGCTCCGTTTTGCAAGAAAAACGTCATATTGCTCCATCTGCTCCGGAAAAACCTCTTTTTCGGGATGCGCAAACAACGTAGTCCTGTCCGTATCGCAGACAAATTCCAAAAGCAGTCTGGCTTCCAGATCCGCTTCCGGAGCACCCGCCTGCATGAGCCTCTCTCGACCTGCTTTGTACGCTTCCTGATACCTCATGTTATTTATTCATCCTCTGCGTCCTGCTCTTCGTCCTCTGCCTCAAACTCCGGGCCGTCTTCCTCCGGAGAGCGCGCCTCTTCCAGCTGCCGCTCCCGCTCGGTTTCATATTCCTGGAGTTCTCTGTAGGCATCCACGTCAAAATCGAACTCCTCCTTAAGATATGCCTTCCAGTCAAATACCTCTTCCACGGCGGCGATGGCCACACGGATCATATCCTCATCCGGCTCCTTTGTGGTCAGCCTCTGCAGCAGCATTCCCGGTGCGGACAGGATGCTGACTAAAAAGAAGTCGCTGTTTCCCGCCAGCCGGATGATCTCATAGGAGATGCCGGCGATGACAGGGATCAGCAGCAGCCTAAGCCCCAGCCGCAGTGCGGGCTGGTCCACTCTGATAAAGAAGAACAGAATGATACTGATCACCATTACAAACAGCAAAAAGCTGGTCCCGCAGCGCTTATGAAAGCGGCTGGACAGCTTAACATTTTTCACATCCAGAATACGGCCGTGCTCAATGCAGTTGATGCATTTATGCTCCGCACCGTGATACATATACACCCTGCGGATATCCTTCATTGCCGTGATCAAGACCACATAGAGCAAAAAGATCGCCAGACGGATCAGCCCCTCCAAAAGTGCCAGCAGCGAATCGCTGGCCACCACCTTGGAAAGTGCCTGTGCCAGAAAATACGGCAGCACCATGAACAGCCCGATGGCTGCCAGAATGGCAATGCTCACCGTTGCGATCTCCAGCACCTTTTCCGCCCCTTCTCCAAAGGCCTTCTCTCCCACCTTGTCGGCCGCGGTGGGCGCATCCTCCTCCTGGGCATAAAAGTCTGCCGAGATGTTCAGTGTCTTGATCCCGAGGATCAAAGAGTCCGCAAACTGAAACACCCCTCTGATAAAGGGAAGCTTCTTCCAGCCCTTGTTGGCATGTCCCTGATAGGCATCCTTTACCACTTCGATCTTCCCGTCCGGTTTTCTGACCGCAACACAGTAGGTATCCTGATTCTTCATCATGATCCCTTCCAGAACGGCCTGTCCGCCGATCCCGCTTGAGCGGATTTTTTTCTTTTTCATTCCGATCTCCCGTAAAAGCAATTTCCACATTAACGCATAATCGAGTAGGGGACGAAACACCCTACTCGATCTCGTATGCAAAAAAAGGCTGAGATCTTCATCTCAGCCTCATGCGTTACAAACCTATTTGCTAACAACACCGTATTTCTTGTTAAACTTATCAATACGTCCGTCTGCTCTGGCTGTCTTCTGCTGACCGGTATAGAACGGATGGCACTTGGAACAGACTTCCACGTGAATCTCCTGTTTGGTTGAACCGGTTACAAATGTGTTGCCACAGTTGCATGTCACAGTTGCCTGATAGTACTCAGGATGGATTCCTTCTCTCATCATTTTCACCTCTTTATGTTAAAATTTTTGTCTGTATTTTTCGTTATCTCGCACAAACAGCTTATTCATTGTAGCACAAGGTTTTTCGCTTGGCAAGGTTTTTTCTATTGATTTTCTTTTTCCCATTCGTTAAAATGGTTACGTTGCATTTGACAGTATGCTTTTCAATAGGAAAAAAGACCCCATACAGGTCGGAAGGAGAACACTATGACCACCAATGAAAAAGCCCTTGCACTACACAAAGAGTGGCAGGGAAAACTAAACACCATATCCAAAGCACCCGTAAAGACCAGAGAGGATCTGGCCCTTGCCTACACTCCCGGCGTTGCCGAGCCCTGCAAGGTGATCGCCGAGGATCCCGAGGCTGCTTATACCTATACCATGAAGGCCAACACCGTTGCCGTTGTATCCGACGGAAGTGCCGTACTCGGTCTTGGCAATATCGGTGCCCTGGCTGCCATGCCCGTTATGGAGGGCAAATGTGTTCTCTTTAAGGAGTTCGGCGGCGTCAATGCCGTTCCCATCTGCCTGGATACCCAGGATACCGAGGAGATCATCAAGGCCGTGACCTATCTTGCTCCCAACTACGGCGGCATCAACCTGGAGGACATAAGCGCCCCCAGATGCTTCGAGATTGAAAAACGGCTGAAGGAAACCCTTCCGATCCCGGTATTCCATGACGATCAGCACGGCACCGCGATCGTGGTACTGGCCGGTATCATCAACGCCTTAAAGATCGTCAAAAAAGCCCCCGCGGAATGCAAGGTGATCATCAACGGCGCCGGAAGCGCAGGCGTTGCCATTGCAAAGCTGCTTCTGACCTATGGGTTTGTCAACGTGCTTTTGTGCGACCGCACGGGCATCATCTATAAAGGACGCGAGAACCTGAACTGGGCCAAGGAGGAGATCGCCGAGATTTCCAACCCTGATCAGGAAAAGGGCTCTCTTGCCGACGGTATCAAACAGGCCGATATCTTCATCGGTGTTTCCGCTCCCGGCGTGGTAACCCAGGATATGGTCCGCAGCATGAACAAAGATGCCATCCTGTTTGCCCTGTCCAACCCCGTACCGGAGATCATGCCGGATGAGGCCAAGGCAGCCGGCGCCAGGATCATCGGTACCGGACGATCCGATTTCCCCAATCAGGTCAACAACGTCGTAGCCTTCCCCGGCATCTTCAAGGGCGCCTTGGAGGGCAGAGCCGGACAGATCACCGAGGACATGAAGCTGGCCGCAGCCAAGGCCATCGCATCCCTGATCACCGATGATATCCTCGACGAGGAGCATATCATCCCCGAAGCCTTCCACCCTGCAGTATCCGAGGTGGTGGCAAATGCAGTAAAGGCACTGATCTGATGAACACGCATGACAATTCACTGATCCTGTATAAAATGATCGTGCTCTACGCGCTTTCCCGCGTAGAGCACCCTCTTACCAAAAGCCAGCTGATCGATTTCTTTCTCGAGAAGGATTATACCGATTATCTGACGCTCCAGTCGGTCTTTGCCCAGTTGACGCAGGCCGGCTTTCTTTCGCAGGAGCAAAACCGCAACCGCACCCGCCTGTCTCTGACCGAGGAAGGAAAAAACACCCTTTCTCTCTTTGACAATGAGCTGACGGATGAGATCAAAAAAGACGTGGACCAGTTCCTTCGGTCCAACGCCCTTTCTCTTCGCCAGGTTGCCTTTGTCACTGCCGATTATCATATAGATCCCGAAAACAGCAAAGCCTATCTGGCAGAGCTGACTCTGAAGGAGCAGGGACATACCCTGCTGTCTCTTACCCTCTCCCTTCCCTCCGAGCAGCTGGCGCAGTCCGTCTGCCAGAAATGGGAAAGCCGCCACGAGGATGTCTATTCCGCAGTGATGGCACAGCTTCTCCAGCTTTAAGACTCCTCTTATAGCGTTTCCAGAAATGCCATATATTCCCTGATCTGTTTTTCATAGCCGTTTACGCCGGGATGGAAGAACGTTTCATCCTTGATCTCATCCGGCAGGTATTGTTGGTTTACATAATGTCCAGGATAGTCGTGGGCATACTTGTATCCGATCCCCCGCCCCAGCTTGGATGATCCCTTATAATGGGCATCCTGCAGATGGGACGGTACCTTCAGATCACCCTTTTCCTTTACCATATGCATGGCTGCAAAAATCCCTTCACATCCCGCATTGCTCTTCGGCGCCGTTGCCACATAAAGGGCTGCATGCGCCAGGATCAGCTGGGATTCCGGCATCCCCACCCGTTCCGCGGCAAGGGAGGCTGAAACCGCCACCGTCAGAGCGTTGGGATCTGCCATTCCCACATCCTCCGTGGCACAGATCATGATCCTTCTGGCGATGAAGGTCACACTCTCTCCGGCATACAGCATCTTGGCCAGATAGTACAGCGTCGCATCCGGATCCGACCCTCTCATACTCTTGATAAAGGCCGAAATCGTATCATAGTGATTGTCCCCGCTCTTATCATATCGCACAGCCCGCTTCTGGATGCATTCCTGCGCCACCGCAAGGGTGATGTGAATCAGCCCGTCCTCTGCCCTCTCCGTAGTCGTTACGCCCAGCTCAATGGCATTGAGCGCGCGCCTTGCATCTCCGCCGGCCTGCTGCGCCAGAAACAAAAGAGCATCCTCATCAATCTCGGCCCGAAAGCCACCAAGCCCCTTATCAGACGTCAGCGCCCTTTGGATCAGAAGCTTGATATCCTCCTCCCCCAGCGGCCTTAGTTCAAAGATCAGGGATCTGGAGATCAAAGCGGGATTTACCTCAAAGTAAGGATTTTCCGTCGTCGCACCGATGAGGATCACGGTCCCGTCCTCCACATACGGCAGCAGATAATCCTGCTGTCCCTTGTTAAAGCGGTGGATCTCATCAATAAAGAGAATGGTCTTTTTGCCGTACATCCCCTTGTTTTTCTTTGCTTCCTCCACCACCTCTTCCATATCCTTTTTGCCGGCAATGGTGGCATTGACCTGCCGAAATTCCGCCTCCGTGGTATTGGCGATCACCTTGGCGATGGTGGTCTTTCCGGTTCCCGGCGGTCCGTAAAACAAAAGCGAACCCAGTCTGTCCGCCTCAATGGCGCGGTACAAAAGACTTCCCTTGCCCAGGATGTGCTCCTGTCCGATGATCTCGGACAGCGTAGCAGGCCGAAGCCTTGCTGCCAGAGGAGCCTCCTGCTCCTTTTTCTTTTCCGCCGCATACGTAAACAGATCCATTTTTCTCTCCTACATTCTCCGAAGCTTTTCAAGGCTCTTGTGCATCACCAGCCGAAGCCGGTCTCTTGCTTCCGTCTGCTCCGGCTTTGTCATATAGTACAGATAGCTTTCGATGACATCCGCATCCGTAAACGTCCTGCCATCCAGCTTGATATGCAAAAATCCTGCCGGTACCAGCTGTCCGTACAGCCGCTCCCTCGTGATAAAGGTTTCATTTTCCATAAACTCATAAAAATCCCGGTTGATGGCTCTGCACGCGCCGCCGGCAAGGGGCCCCGGTTCCCTGCCCTCGAGTTGGGCCCTTGCCACCTCTTCATAATGCTGCTTTGAGCGCGGGCAGTCATCCATGCAAAAGGAATCCGCCAAAACCTCCAGCTTTCCCCGCTTTTCGGGTGCGATCTGCAACAGCTGATCCCCCGTATTCAGGGCTTTGTACCCCACGACGAGCCGGTAGTCCTTCTCCAGCTCTCCCTCCAGCTTTGTTATGCTTCGGATCTGCTTTGTGGTAGAGGAGATCAGCGGGATCGCCGGATAGTATGTTCTGATATAGGCCTCCAGAAGCGGTGAATTGACCAGCACCTCATGCACGGTTTTGCGCTTCGGACTTGCGATCTGCTCCAGACAGAAGTTGCAAAACGGATCCCCGAGGTGCTCTTCTTCCAAAAGGCTGTTGGTAAAGGTAAAGCGAAGCGGAATGCCGCGTTCATCAAATTCCGAGATCACATACTCCGCTTCCTGTCTGTCGCACTGTCCCAGCACGCACCTTCCGCCGTTCCAGAGGCTTCCCGGAAACGCATCATACAGCGCACCGATCCGGACGTTGTCGCAAAAAAACTCCGGGTATTTTTCCATCAGCATGATCCACGCAAGCTGCATGTGCATGCGGTCGAAAAATCCCGGAAGATAGAAACTGACCGGCGTCCTGTTCATATCAGGCCTCAACCAGATTCATAGAATCGATATACAGTTTTTCAAACTCATACACCTCTGCCAGGTTCAGGCAGGTAACGGATTTCAGGATATCCGCAGCCGGATCCGAGAAGGGATTCTTGCGATATCCAAGCCCATAAGCCATCGCACCGGCCAGAGAGGTATTCCCTACTGCCTCGGTCTTATCCTTCAGCTCTGCCGGCAAAAGACCGATCCTGCAGGCACTTTCCACATCCAGAAAATACCCGAAGCCGCCGGCCAGATAAACCTTGTCGATATCGGAAAAGGACACGCCTGCTTTTTTGCAAAGGATGCTGATCCCGGCATAGACTGCCGCCTTGGCCACCTGTATACTGCGCACATCCTCCTGGCGGATCAAAACGCCTTCCACCACCACGCCGGAATGGAAGCCGTCCTCGGTCACCACCAGACCGGTTTCATCGATCAGCTCTTTTTGCAGCATGGCCGCAATGATCTTGATCATATCGGTACCGGGGGTATTGGCTGTCGGGCCACCTTCAAATGCCGGTCCCGCGCTGGTTGCCGTCGCAAAGATCTGAGCACCCTTCAGAAGCGCCATCTCTCCGTTGGTTCCAAGATCTACAAACAATACGGTCCTGCCGTCCTTTTTCCCCTTCTTTGAAAGAGCCGCCTCTTTTTCCTTTACAGCCATCAGTCCGGCAGTGATATCGCCGCCCACAAAGGCAGACATACCGGGCAGGAAAATGGTCCTGATGTGGGCAATGTCCGTCTCGATCGGCTCTAAGTGCGATGCCGCAAAGGGTGCCTTGGAAAGCTCCGTCACATCAATGCCATTGTACAGATAGGTCATACAGGTATTACCGGCCACCACGATCAGCTCCGGCGAAAAGCCCTGATAGAGCCACTTGTTGATGCCGCCGTCCAGGCAGTACTGCACACATTCGGACAGCAGGATATCATCTCCCTTCAGAGCTCTTGTCATACGGCTGATGACATCTGCCCCAAAGCGCCTTTGGGGATTCAGGCTCTTGTAGGTGTCAATGACCTTCCCTGTGCCGATCTCGATCAGCTGCATGACAATGGTGGTCGTTCCGAGATCCACGATCACAAAGGTATCCCCGAAGTCCGAGGGCCTTTCCCCGACCATGACGCGGGAGGACATCTGTCCGCCCAGCTGCGCGAGCATGATGGAATCCCATTCGGATGCTTCGCGGTTTTCCTCCGCTACGGCCTGATGCTCCAGAGACTCGGGCTGCAGCGTGGAATGATCGACGATCTCGATCTCGTTTTCCTCAAATACAAATTCTACGATACAGTTCTGCTGCGGCTTTGCCATACAGGCCAGCCGGTATCCTTCCCGAAGGGCGGAGGGAGAGAAAAACTTCCGGTCCGTCTGTGTCGGAAGCGGCGCTCCCATGATGAAACGCACTGCACATTTTCCGCAGCTTCCGTTCCCCGCACAGCCATTCATGGCTGCCTGTTTTTCCTCGGAAAGCACAGAAAGAACATTCTCTCCCCGTCTGAGAGAGAATGTTCCTTCCCCTTTGATCACAACCTGAATACCATCCATAAGAACCACCTCAATACATCAATTCCCGATAAAGGGCTACTGTTTTTAGATTACCACAGTTTCCCTTATTTGAGAAGTGGTAATTATCGGGCAGAAGCGATGAGCTCCGCCTGATCCGGTGCTACATCCACCAGGATCGTATCCCCTTCCTTCAGGCTGTCCTGAAGGATCAGCTTTGCTGCCAGTGTTTCCACATGCTTTTGCATATACCGCTTCATGGGCCTTGCGCCGTAAACGGGATCATACCCATGCTCAACCACAAACTCCTTGGCCGCCGGTGTCATCTCCAGCTGGAGCGACCGGTCCTTCAGACGCTTGTTCAGCCCTGCGATGAGCAAATCGATGATATGGCTGATGTTGTCCTTTGTCAGCGGTTTGAACAGGATCGTCTCATCCAGACGGTTCAAAAACTCCGGTCTGAAATGCGCGCGCAGCTCTTCCATCACCAGCTCTCTCGCCTCCTCGGAGATCTCTCCGTCCTCGGAAATCCCATCCAGAAGATGCATGGCGCCGATGTTGCTGGTCATGATCAGGATCGTGTTCTTAAAGTCCACGGTCCGTCCCTGGGAATCGGTTACACGGCCGTCATCCAGCACCTGCAAAAGCACATTGAACACATCGGGATGGGCCTTTTCCACCTCGTCAAAGAGCACCACGCTGTAGGGCTTTCTGCGGACAGCCTCCGTCAGCTGTCCTCCCTCTTCATAGCCCACATATCCCGGAGGCGCTCCGATCAGGCGGGAGACGGAATGCTTCTCCATATACTCACTCATATCGATGCGGACCATGTTGTTTTCATCGTCAAACAGACTCTGGGCCAGAGCCTTGGCAAGCTCCGTCTTACCTACGCCGGTAGGTCCCAAAAACAGAAACGATCCGATGGGCTTGGCAGGATCCTTGATCCCGGCCTTGGAACGCAGGATGGCCTCCGACACCAGCGTCACGCCCTCATCCTGTCCGATCACTCTCTTATGAAGCTCCTTATCCAGCTGCAGAGTCTTGTTGCGCTCGCTCTCCGTCAGCTTGGCCACCGGGATCCCCGTCCATCTGGAAATGATCTTGGCAATCTGCTCCTCATCCACATTTTCATGTACCAGCTTTCGTTCGCCGCCGGCAGACTGCTCTGCCTGCTCCAGCTCCTTTTTCAGCTGCGGCAGCTTCCCGTAGGAAAGCTCCGACACCTTCTCCAGATCGTTTTCCCGCTTGGCGATCTCGATCTCATTGTTGACACTCTCGATCTGCTCCCGGATCTTGCTCAGGCGCTCCACCTCGCTTTTCTCATTCTCCCAGGTGGCCTTCTGCAGCGAAAACTTCTCCTTCAGATCCGCCAGCTCCTTCTGCAGCGCCTCCAGGCGCTCGGCGGACAGTCTGTCATCCTCTTTCTTCAGGGCCGTCTCCTCGATCTGCAGCTGCATGATCCTGCGGCTCATCTCATCCATCTCCGCCGGCATGGAATCCAGCTCCGTCTTGATCAGGGCGCAGGCCTCATCCACCAGGTCAATGGCCTTATCCGGCAGAAATCTGTCGCTGATATAACGGTTGGACAGCGT
>JAILHW010000204.1 GCA_024695605.1 Lachnospiraceae bacterium
CAGGAAATGAGCGGAGGAAAGCGCTTTGGAGGATAAGGGGATTTCGCAGGCAGTGATCGCAAGACTGCCGAGATATTACAGGTATTTAGGGGAACTCTCCGATGAAGGTGTAGAGCGTATTTCATCGGGAGAATTGTCAGATCTGATGCATGTTACCGCATCACAGATCCGGCAGGATTTTAATCATTTCGGAGGATTCGGACAGCAGGGATACGGTTATAACGTGGCCTATCTGTACCAGCAGATCGGAACGATCTTAGGGATGGATCAGACACACAAACTGGTCATAGTCGGCGCGGGTAACCTCGGATGCGCCCTTGCCAAGTACGGAAACTTCGAGCGAAGGGGATTTTTGATCGAAGGACTGTTTGACCGAGATGAAAAGTTGATCGGAAAGAAAGTACGGGGCATTGAGATCCGTCCCATGGAGCAGCTTGAGTCATTTGTGAAAGATCACAAAATCGATATCGGCGTTTTGACGATCCCGAAAACTGAGGCGGTAGCCGTCAGCAAGCGGCTGGTGGCAGGCGGCGTCAGAGGGATCTGGAATTTTGCTCATGTGGATCTTGATCTGCCAAAGGATGTGAAGGTGGAAAATGTCCATCTTTCTGATTCGCTGATGAGACTGGCCTATGCAATGCAGTAGCTAAATCGGCGTGTGTATTGCGTTGCCCGGGGGCTGTGTGGGCAAAATCAGTTAAGAGGTGAAATGCGATGTCGAGAAAAGAAGAAGTTTATATTCCCGCTCTGGAAGGGAAAAATATTCCGATCCTGACTCTGGATAATAAATGGCACAGACTTTTTACCCAGACAGGGATCAGCGACGAGATCCTGCGGCAGGAAGAGGTCGTTAATGAACTGTTGAAGAAACAGGGCAAAGCAAATAACGATATCAAAGATTATAAGAAACTGAAACAGAAACTGATGAACGAGATCGTGAACATGATGGGGGAGGACGATCAGCCCGTCAATGATGATTTTGCGCAAAAGCAGGCGGAGAATAAACGTCTGATCGAAGAGTGCAATGAAAAGATCGATGAAACGCAGGATCTGCTGTTAGATATCGATACGGAGATCTACCGGGAAAACAGAAAACTGATGCTGATGTCCATGGAGGTCTGCTATGCGACGATCAAGGAAAACACAGAAGAGATCAAAGTCATTGAGCAGTGGATCAATGAGATCCGTATCGAACTTAAGAAAAATGTGGTCCGCAAGCAGGAAAAGGAAATGAACAATGAGGAACTGTATACCTACATGCATGACATTTTCGGGCCGGAAGTGATCGAGATCTTTGATATGCAATACAATCCGGACGACAATCCCATGAAGCGAAACGGACATATGGTGATCACCAGCGGATCGAGGGAAGTCAAAAACACGTCTGACGGGGAACAATCTTAGATAAAAATCCAAAAGAACAGAAAAGCCCATATCAAAACATTTTGATAAAAGAAAGAGTAAAAATAATATAAAAAATCAGGTCAAAAGACCGGGAAAGTGCATTATCATGAATAGTCTGAATCAAAGGGTCTGCGCATACGTGGATCTGAACGCCATGCTTGCCAATGTCAGGGCAATGAAGGCGAATATCGCAGAAAAAACAAAGATCATAGCCGTGATCAAAACCAACGGCTACGGACATGGGGCAATCCCCATTGCCCGGCAACTGGAAAAGGAAGCGTGTATATTCGGTTATGCCGTAGCTACCGCAGAGGAGGCTTTTTCTCTCAGGGAAGCAGACATGAAAAAACCGATCCTGATCTTAGGATATGTATTTCCGGAACACTATGAAAGACTGATCAAAGAAGATGTCCGGATGGCGCTGTTCCGGAAGGATCAGGCCGAGCAGATCTCTGAGACTGCGAAAAGGCTCGGAAAAAAAGCAATCGCCCATATCAAAGTGGATACGGCGATGTCGAGGATCGGTATTTTTCCGGATGATGACGGCATGGAATTTGTCCGGACGGTCATGAATGAATTGGACGGGATAGAAACAGAAGGCGTGTTTACACACTTTGCCAAGGCGGATGAGGCAGATAAATCAGCAGTGAATGCGCAATATGCGCTTTACACGGCGTTTTGTGACCGTATCAGGGAGGAGTTTCCGGGACGGGTCAGATACTATCATGCATCCAACAGCGCCGGCATTATCGAACTGCCCGAGGCGAATCTGGATCTGGTGCGGGCGGGCATCACTTTATACGGGCTTTGGCCATCGGATGAAGTCAGGCAGGATATCGTACCGCTGAAACCGCTTCTTTCATTAAAGAGCCATGTGGTTTATGTCAAAACCATTCCGGCAGGAAGGTCCGTCAGCTACGGTGGGACATATACCGCGACAGAGGACAGAAGGATTGCCACGATTCCGGTGGGGTACGGAGACGGCTATCCCAGGTCGCTTTCAAGCAAAGGAAGTGTGCTGATCGGCGGCAGGAGAGCACCGATTGTCGGCAGGGTCTGCATGGATCAGTTTATGGTGGATGTAACAGACCTTGGAGATGTAAAATGCGGCGATGAAGTAACCCTGATCGGCAGGGACGGAGCAGATGAGATCACGATGGAAGAGCTGGGGGATCTTTCTGGGAGATTCAATTATGAACTGGCCTGCGATATCAATGCGCGGGTGCCCAGGGTGTA
>JAILHW010000236.1 GCA_024695605.1 Lachnospiraceae bacterium
ACCCGGACAATGGACAGACCTCGCCGGGCGAAACCACCGTGGCAGGAAAACCGGTCACCACAGTAGAGGAAACCATTACAGCCTCCGGAAGCGAAAAGGATCTCGAGGGAGCAGCATTTTCACTCCTGCAGGCAAAGGGGACTCCAAAGTCTGCAAAGAGCATCAAACTGACGTGGAAAAAGGTCCCGGGAGCTACACAGTATATCATTTACGGTGCAAAGTGCGGAAAGAAGAACCATTTTAAGAAACTTACTACCGTCACAAAGACTGCCTATACACAGAAAAAACTGAAAAAGGGCACCTACTACAAATACATCGTCCTGGCAGTCAAAGGGGAACAGACCCTGACAATGTCCAAGACCATACATGTGACGACCAATGGCGGCAAGCGCGGCAACAACACCAAGGTAACCCTTAACAAAAGGAAGCTGAGCCTGCAGGCCTACAAGACCAAAAAACTGAAGGCAGTGCTGAAGGCCAAACGGAAGGTGAGTCTGCACCGCGCGATCGCCTGGGAAAGCAGCGATCCGGCCATCGCTGAAGTGACCGGAAAGGGCAATGCCATCAAAGTAAAGGCAAAGAGCAAGGGCACCTGCACGATCTATGCCTATGCCCAGAACGGAATCTGCGCATCCTGCAGGATCACGGTGAAGTAGGTACCATGGATGAGCGCTCGGCGGAGGCGATTGTTCCCGGTGCGACTAACGGCCGACAGGCGTATCGGAGCAACCGGGAATGATCGCGCAGCCGAAGAGCGGAGTATATCTACTCGACAAGCTCGACAAGCACGAGAATCGGGGGTTGACAAACGCGCCGCCCCTCTGTATAATGTTCTTTGTGTGAATAGGAGCAGACTATGCAACTCAATCTGACCGAATATCTGGAATCGGAAGGCAAACAAAAGCAGATGAGCGTATCCTATGAGAAGGAAGCCCTTGCACTTTGGCCTACGCCGGTGGCTTTATCCGAACCCTTCCAAATGGAGCTTACCATTCAAAACCTGAAAAAAGGTGAGATCCTCATCAAAGGAAGCGGAACGGTCCGCTGCAAGGCGCAGTGCGACAGATGCCTGAAGGATTGCGACATAGAAGTTTCCATTGATACAGAAGAGATCATCACCGATCAGATGGCAAAAAATGCAGGGGATCCCGAAAATCCCGGTTTCCTGGATGGCTACGAGATCGATACCGATGAGATGATCGAGGAAGCTGCGGCGGAGAATTTTCCCACCAAGATCCTGTGCAAAGAGGATTGCAAGGGAATCTGCAAGGTCTGCGGCAAGGATCTGAACGAAGGCGATTGCGGATGCGATCAATTTGTGCCGGATCCGAGAATGGCGGCTATCGGTGAGATATTTGCAAAGAGTCAGAAATAGCAGATAACTCCATAGTATAAAGTAGAAGAATAAGGACTGCGTTCGCGGTTTTGACAAGGAGGTGTAAGATATGTCCATCTGTCCTAAGAACAAATCTTCCAAGGGAAGAAGAGATCAGAGAAGAGCAAACTGGAAAATGAGTGCTCCCACTTTGGTAAAGTGCTCTAAGTGCGGCGCGCTGATGATGCCTCACAGAGTATGCAAGAGCTGCGGAAGCTACAATAAGAAGGAGATCATCTCCACGGAGGAGTAATCCGAAACGAAATCCGGGCCCGGTGCGCTGCACTGGGCTTTTACTCTTTATCGGCAAGCAAATACGGGGTATATAGTATGCCCGGTCTGCTTGCTTTTTTTGTGTTTTTTTAGTATAGTATAAGTTAGCGTTTTTATGTAGTTTTGACAGAAATCGGAGGAATGGAAATGGCAACGCAGACAAGAGTGGTCCTTGACGCCATGGGCGGTGATTATGCTCCGTTTGAGGTGGTAAAGGGCGGGATCGAGGCTTTGGAAAAGAGCAGCGATCTGTTTCTGTATCTGTTGGGAGATGAAGCAGCCATCAAGGCTGAACTGGCAAAATACACCTATGATGAAAGCCGGGTGGAGATCCGCCATTGCACGGAGATGATCGAGATGGCAGAGCCGCCGGTCAGGGCGATCCAGAAAAAGAAGGATTCGTCCATCGTAAAGGGTATGAGCATGATCAGAAAGGGAGAGGCGGATGCCTTTGTTTCGGCAGGCAGCACCGGAGCCGTTCTGGTCGGCGGACAGATCCTGGTAGGGAGACTGAAGGGAATCGAGAGACCGCCCCTGGCACCCCTGATCCCCACGGACAACGAAAGAGGGTGTTCTCTGCTCATCGACTGCGGTGCCAATGTGGATGCCAGACCGTCTATGCTGGTACAGTTCGCCAGAATGGGCAGCATCTATATGGAAAGCGTTATGAAGGTGAAAAATCCGACGGTAGGCATCGTTAATATCGGAGCGGAAGAGGAAAAGGGGAATGCTTTGGTAAAGGAGACCTTTCCCCTTTTAAAAGCATGTCCGGATATCAATTTTGTGGGCAGCGTAGAAGCCAGGGATATTCCCCGCGGCGCAGTGGATGTGGTTGTCTGCGAGGCCTTTACCGGCAATGTGATCCTGAAGATGTACGAAGGCGTGGCACTCACGCTCCTGGATAAGGTAAAAGCGGGCATGCTCAGCACTCTTCGCAGCAAGATCGGTGCGCTTTTGGTAAAACCCGCACTGAAAACGACCCTCAAGGATTTTTCCATGGACCGCTACGGCGGCGCACCCATGCTCGGGCTCAAGGGTCTGGTGGTTAAGACCCACGGAAACAGCAAGAGTGTGGAGATCTGCAATTCCATTATGCAGTGTGCGCAGTTTAACGAGCAGGGGATCAATGACAAGATCAAAGAGCGGATTTCCTTAAATGAGGCATAGATCATGAGAGAAGACATTTGGAAACTGTTAACCGGTGCGATCATAGATGTGTTGCAATGTGACGAAAGCGAGCTGGATCCGGAGACCTCCTTTGTGGGGGATCTGGGCGCCGATTCCCTGGATGCATACCAGATCCTTCTGGAGATCCAGGACCGGGCGGATATAGAGCTGCCGGAGGATAAGGTACAGAATCTGGTGACACTGCAGAATGCCTATGATCTTCTGGCAGAGTTTATAGAAGAGGATTGAGAGTGCGATGAACCGTTTGGATCTGACAGAGCTGATAGGTTCCATAGGATACACCTATAAGAATGAAAAACTGCTTGCCCAGGCCCTGACCCATACCTCCTATGCCAACGAGCTTCGGATCAACAAGCTCGGCAGCTATGAAAGGCTGGAATTTTTGGGAGATGCCGTTTTGGAAATGGTCAGCAGCGATTTCTTTTACCACACCTATCCCGAAGAGCCGGAGGGGAGACTGACCACGATGCGCGCCTCTGCGGTCTGCGAGCAGGCCCTTGCCATCACCGCAAGAGACTTAAACCTCGGAGAATATATCCGTTTCGGAAAGGGCGAGGAAAATTCCGGCGGACGCCACAGAGAGTCAATTCTGTCGGATGTGGTAGAGGCCATCATCGGCTCCATTTACTTAGATGGGGGCATTGAGCCGGCAAAGCGGTTTATCCTTCGCTATGTGCTCAATGACCTGGATAAAAAGCAGCTCTTTTATGATGCCAAGACAAAGCTCCAGGAGTATCTGATGGCCCGTGAAATGGGAAGTCCGGAATACCGCCTGGTATCCGAG
>JAILHW010000014.1 GCA_024695605.1 Lachnospiraceae bacterium
CAGTTGCTTCCTCGGCCATTTCCGAAGCGTCGTCCGAATCCTCATAATAGGCATCTGCCGGTGCTGTTTCATTCACGGTCGCAGTACTGGATTTGGATCCGCATCCTGTCAGTGCCGAAGCTACGATCGTAATTGCAAGCAGTCCTGAAATGATATTCTTCTTCATAATAAAATCCTCCCTTATCTCATCGTTATCATTCGTATGGTTTGAAGGTCTTTTTTCATCCTTCTGATATAGATACGAAACAACGATGAGATATTTATGGGAGGATTTGAACTTTTTTTATTTTTTTGAAACCTTCTATTTTTCCTTCTGTAAAGCAGCTTCGTAAACGGCCTCTGACGGTGCATCTGCCTTTACTACATTGAGAAGACTCATCTTCTGATCGCCATCTCTTACCAGCGTCATGATGTAGGCTTTCTCATCGGATGCATCCCTAAGCCAAACCCTGACATATTCCGTTTCCTGCGTGACGCCGTAGGGCAGCTCGGAGCTCTCAGGGTCCTCTTCGATCAGACCATATTCCCCGGGAGAATGGATCCCGGCTTCGTTTCTTAAGATCTCTTCGATCTGATCGGCCTCATTCGTCCCCATATCCCGGATATCTGCAAGGGATCCCACCGGGGTAATGCTAAGGACTCCGGCCCGGATATCCTCTCCCAAAAGCGCATCTACCTCCTTTTTACCCCTATCCTCTGCAGCCATATCCTCTTCTTCCATGGCACTTTCCGCTGTGCTTTCCGATGCTGCGCTTGCTGTGCTTTCCGATGCTGCGCTTGCGGATGCTGCAGCATTTGATGTTGCAGGCTGCTTAAAAGGAGCAGCCTCCTCGCCCTCTGACGGAGCCGCATATTGGAAGTCTTCCATTTCATCTGCAGTATCCTCGTCCGCCTCATATTCATCCGCCATTTCCACTGCCTCGTCCGAAGCGGTGGCACTCTCCGACATGGCAGCGTCCGATGCCTCATAGGATGTACTTTCCGAAGGTGCTGTGGACTGGCTTTTTCTTGATAATCCGAGAGCACCGATCCCGACGATCAGGACCAGAATGCCTGCTGCAGTGGCTGCATACCGTCTGATCAAATAGAGTATTTTTTCCTTTTGCCCGCGACCATCGGCAGCACTTTCTTTGCTGATGGTGTTTTTCGTATCGGGCAATGGTGCCGGCTCTGCCAAATACACTGATGACTTCGTCGTTTCCTTCTGCAACCCGTTTGGCAATTCATTCTGTAATTCGCTTCGTAATTCCCTTCTTGTTTCGTTCTGTGTTTCGTTCTGCGTTTCCTTCTGCGTAGCTTTCTTTTCCGCCTCATATTCATCAACCCCTGCCTCGATGCGATCCCAAAGATACGGCAGTTCAAGACTGATGGCGTTTTGATATTCTTTTTCAAGCTCTTTCATAATAGCCGTACCTCCTTAGTTTTTTGATCGCTTCCCGATATCGCCAGGTGACTGTTCCCATGGGGATGTTCAGCTGCTTTGATATCTCGGCAAATGTCATTTCCGATAAAACCTTTAAATTGATGATGAGCTGTTCCTTTGGGTCCAGCCGGCTGATCGCCTCCTTGACCCCGATCTCTTCGATCACCTCTGCTTCGGTATCATCCTCCGCGGCCGGCTCATATACCGGTCCGTCTTCGTTTTCACTTGCCCCAAAGCTTTCCAGGACTTCCCGCCTGTGTTTCCTTAAGTGATCGATTGCCATGTTTCTTGCCATCGTTGCAAGAAACCCCTTGTGCCCGCCGCCGCTTTGATACTGATCGGCCCGCTGCCAGAACCGGATAAAGAATTCGCTGGTCACATCCTCAGCGTCTTCCTTTCTTCCCAGGACACCATAGATGATCCGGTAAATATAATCCAGATACGCATCATAGATATCCCGAAGCCCCGACTTATCGCCGCTTCGTATCCTTGCGACACAGGCGTCAAACGCCGCCTCTGTCAACATCCTTTCCTCCGTTTTTCCGCGGGCAGATCTTCCGTATATCATAGATACGTTTCATCCCGCATATTTTTATGGGTCTGTTTTGCCCCACCATATATCGCCCGGATCAGCCCTTATAAAAGTTCCATCACGACCGATAGATTCCCCCTCTTTCCACCACTTGCGCGGTGGGAGAATAAAAAGTCCGGGTTACAGCAGGTACAAAGATCGGGCATGGCGATATGCTCCTTTTGTGCTCCCGCTCCCATCAGTGTATCCCGGCAGGCCGATGCCAGATCCAGAAGGTAATGCTCCGGATTGTTCGAGGGGATGAACCACTGCCCTGCCGCCTGCGGCCATTTTTCAAAAAACGCATCCCGCACCGTCTGATCCACCTCATAGCAGCTTTGGCAGATGGAAGGACCGATGGCGCAGAGCACATCCTCCCGGATGCAGTCATACTCCTTTTGCATCCTCGAAAGTGCGATCGGACCGATCCCCGCGAGGGTCCCCTTCCAGCCGCTGTGGGCCATGGCGATCACATGGCGACCCGGATCATAAAACAAAAGCGGTACGCAGTCGGCATAGAAGGTCATCAGCGGCAGCTTTGCCACATTGGTCATCAGACCGTCCACACCCTTTTGCACCACTGCTCCGTCGCATCCCTTTCCCTCACGGATGTCTGTTTCCTCTATGCGAAGAATGGTGGTCTCGTGGATCTGATCCGAAAGTGCCAGTCTGGTTTCATCATAGCCCACCGCCTTTGCAAGCAGCCTGTGATTCTCTCTCACGCACGCCGGGTCATCGCCTCTGGTGTAGCTTAGATTCATACTGCCAAGATACCCTTTGCTGACGCCTCCCAGTCTGGTGGAGACAGCTGCCTTTATGGGATATCCGGCAAAGATATCATAGGTCAGATAAACAACCCCATCCTTTTCGATACACGTTGTCGTCCGGCTTTTCGTCCGGTACTTGATCTTCACTGGGCTCTCCATCTTTTTATCAGCGCTCCTTCATAACATCCCGGTTTCATAACCTGGCAGGGGAAAAAACTGCCCTGCTCGATTGTCGCGTTGGCCGTCAAATGTCGTTCATGCAGGCATGACACCCTCTTGACGGCCTTATCGCGCAAAAAGGAACGGGCAGGTCCATTATCGTCTGCCCGATCCCCTATTTTACCCGGCCTTCAAAACAGCCGGATCCTGTTTTTCGTTATTACTTTCCTAAAACCTCAGCCGCTTCCTTCAAAAGGTCCACGATCGGCAGATGCTGGGGACATACGCCCTCACACTGTCTGCAGCCGATACAGTCGGATGCCTTTCCGCTCCTTTGCGTCAGACCGTCATAGAAATTCTTGCTTCTCCAGTCATCGGGATAACGCCGCAGGGTATTGATGGTACGGAACACATCCGGGATGCTGATCTTCATCGGGCATCCGTCGCAGCAATACTTGCAGGCCGTACAGCCGATTTGCGGGGTATCCAGAAGCATCTCCGTTACCTTTGCAACCGCTGCCAGCTCTTTTTCACTGAGCGGCTCAAAGTTTGTAAAGGTCTTCAGATTATCCGCCATCTGCTCCTCGTTGGACATACCGGAAAGGATCGTCATAACGCCATCCAGCGATGCCACATAGCGAAGTGCCCAGGAGGCTGCGGATCTGTCGGGATGAATGTCCCTGTAAACCTGTTCCATCTCGGGCGGAAGATTTGCAAGCATACCGCCGCGTACCGGCTCCATGATGATGATCGGGATCTTCCTTTCATGAAGGATATCATACAGTCTGCCGGAGCGCACGACCGGATTGGTCATATCCGCATAATTGAGCTGTATCTGTACAAATTCCACCTCCGGGTGTTTGTCAAGGATCTGCTCTAAAAGCTCCGGACTTCCGTGGAAGGAAAAGCCAAAGTGTCTGATCTGACCGGCCTCTTTTTTCCGAAGGCCCCAATTCCACGCATCAAACCGCTCCATTACCTCGTAGTTATTCCCCTCTTCGAGAGAATGCAGCAGATAAAAATCGAAATACTCCACGCCGGCTCTTGTCAGCTGTTCCTGAAAAATCCGCTCAATGTCCTCCGGCTGTCTCAGCTCCCAGCCGGGAAGCTTGGTCGCAAGCATAAAGCTTTCTCTGGGATGACGCTTTACCAGTGCCTCTCTTGCCTCTACCTCTGACAGACCGCTGTGATAGACATAGGCTGTATCAAAATAGTTCAGCCCCGCCTCCAGATACCGGTCAACCATCCGGCAAACCTGCTCATGATCGATGACACCGTTGATCTCCGGCAGTCTCATCAGACCAAAGCCCAGTTTTGACATCTCATTTACCTGAATACTCATATGCAATTACCCCCTTCTTTTTTACACAAATGTGTATCTTTATACTACCCGAACCCCCTGTCAGTTGCAATCCTTTTTTTAGTTCAATTTCCTTCATGTTACGTTCCTCCTAATACTGCAAATTACAGTTTGATCTCTGTTTATAACACCGCAGTTTTTCGGTTTCGTTGCAATAAATCTATCTGAAAACAGAAAAAGCACACCCTGTGATATCACAAGGTATGCTTTACGTTTTCCCTACAATATGAATTCCATCCCCGT
>JAILHW010000145.1 GCA_024695605.1 Lachnospiraceae bacterium
GATTATCCGGGCTTTACGACCCTGTATGAAGCCCAGGAAACATCCAAATTCTTCAGTAACACCGATGTTTCGCCCCACAACGGAAAATACGCGCTGATCTCCGATATCTTTATCGAGTGCTATCATGATCTGTCCTGGCAGCTATCGAATTACGTGGAGTTTCCGGAGGATTCGGAAAACACTTCCGTTGTCTGGCTGTATCAGGATGTGGATGTATCCAATATGAGCGCCGGAACAGAACTGATCCTGAGAGGCTATGTTACCGTTGATGGCTATCTGAAGGCCGCTTTTTTGGATCAGGACAAAAAGGTGATCACCGAAACAGTTGCAAAGGACAGAGAGATCAAGGATGACGGCTGCTGGAAATTCCAGCGGGCAAGCATGAAAGTACCCACTAATGCCAAAAGCTGCAGAGTGTATCTGGTATCCTCCTTCCACAGATTCAAAGGTACGGCATCTCCCTATGGCCCTTACGGAGAATATACCTGGGGCGGTTTTGATGATGTTTCCTTATGCGTCAAGAAGGCACCGACCTATACCGCAACAAAAGCCACGCTGGATGGTGAGATCCTGAAGAACGGCGGCGGTGAGAGCGGCAACCTGGACGGCTGGCACTATGAGTACGAGGATTTTGTCGTATTCCGTCCGGTTGCAAAGACGGATTTTTACTGCTATGACAATGTGAGTGCACGCACCGGCTCCTATTGCATGGCCTCCGATTTTTACTGGCAAAACACAGACAGCTTCCATGATGACAGCGGCGGATCCTTTTACCTGTCAGATGATCTGAGCGTCAAGGATAACGAAGCCACCGTCTCCATGTATCAGGAGGTGAATCTTTCCGGCATTCCGGAGGGGACCAAGCTGGTGCTTGACGGCTTTGTCGGCGGAGAGGGAAGCATCTCTATGACCTTCTATGACAGTGCTAACGCCGCGATCTTGACCAAAGCCTGTGAGAACAAGGATAAAAAGGAAAGCTCAGGCTGGCAGGAGCAGACCGTGACGGTGGCCACTCCGGCAAAGGCCGCATCCCTAAAGGTGTTTTTGACAGGTAAATTCTACAGATCAACCGGCGGTTATGGCGGACCCTTAGGGGAATATACAAGAGGCGCCTTTGATGATATTTCCTTAAAGGCCATTAAGGATACCACCACCGTTCAGCCGCAGGATGGGGCTAAGAAGACCAATCCCATGACCGTTAAGGTGACAAAGAAGACCTTCAGCCGCAGCAAGCATCTGAAGAAGGCAAAATCCTTCAACCTGGGAGTGAAGGATGCGCAGGGCAAGGTCAGCTACACCTTAAGTGCCAAAGCAAAGAAGGCCAAGATCAAGGTGACAAAGAAAGGTAAAGTTACTGTGCCGAAGAAATGCAAAAAGGGTAACTACAGCATCACTGTGAAGGCCGCAGGTACAGACGGATATGACAGCAAGACGGTCACAGTAAAGATCGTTGTAAAGAAATAAACTAAAAGAACACGAAAGGCAGGAAGAAACATGAACGGAGCGGACATTCTCGTAAAATGTCTTGAGGAGGAAAAGGTAGAAGTGGTATTCGGGTATCCCGGAGTTGCCATTGCTCCTTTCTATAACAGTATTTTGGATTCGAGTATCCAAACGGTCCTGGTGAGGACCGAGCAGAACGCTGCCCATGCGGCAAGCGGTATGTTCAGGGTATCCGGTAAGGTGGGCGTATGCGCCGTTACATCCGGCCCGGGGGCAACGAACCTGATCACCGGTATTGCCACGGCATTTGCGGACAGCATCCCCATGGTATGCATCACCGGACAGGTATCATCGGATCTTTTGGGAAGCGATGTGTTCCAGGAAGCGGATATCACAGGCGCAGTGGAAAGTTTTGTAAAATACAGCTATCTGGTGCGGGATGTGGATGATATTCCCCGCATCATGAAGGAAGCCTTTTATATTGCCAATTCCGGAAGACGGGGACCGGTCCTGGTGGATGTTCCCATCGATATCCAGAATGCAACCGTTAAGAGTTTCAAATATCCTGAAAGTGTAAAACTGCGTACCTACAAACCCACGGTGAAGGGAAATATGGTGCAGATCAAAAAAGTGGCGGCAGAGCTTTTGAAGGCGGAAAAGCCTTTGATCGTAGCCGGCGGCGGCGTCCTGATCGGAAGAGCCAGAAAAGAACTTTTGAAGTTTGCACAGAAGTTCCATATTCCGGTAGTCACCACGATGATGGGAAAAGGCTCCATGCCTTCCGATGATGAACTGTTCTTTGGTATGATCGGCAATAACGGACATCCCTACGCCAATAGGGCAATGAGAGAGTGCGACCTTCTCTTGATGGTGGGTGCCAGAGTGGCAGACCGGTCTGTGAATCAGCCGGATATAACGGTCACCAATAAGGTGCTTGTCCATATTGATGTTGATCCTGCCGAGATCGGGAAAAACGTAGGTCCTCATATTCCGCTGGTAGGGGATTGCCGTTCCATCTTCAATGATCTGATGGAGGCAGAGGCCTGCGGTGATCACAAGGAGTGGATCAAAACCCTGAAGGGATGGAAAAAGGAAGGGACGACAAAGAAAAAGAGCTCTGCCAAGTTTATCGATCCCGTGAAGTTTATTGAAGAGCTTACCGAGAAGATGCCTCACAAGGCTATTTATGTGGCGGATGTGGGACAGAATCAGATCTGGTCCTGCCGCTATGCCAAGATCAAGGGCGGAGACTTCTTGACCAGCGGCGGTATGGGAACCATGGGTTATTCCATCCCGGCAGCCATGGGCGCCAAGTATGCACATATGGACAGGGAGGTCATCGCAGTCTGTGGCGACGGTTCCTTCCAGATGTCCCAGATGGAACTTGCTACCATGCGTCAGCACGGACTGAAATCCAAGGTCATCGTGTTGAAGAATGATTATCTGGGAATGGTTCGCCAGTATCAGCACTTTACCTATGAGGATCGCTACAGTGTTGTGGATCTTTCCGGCAGTCCCGATCTGGAAAAGTTAGCAGCCGCTTACGATATGCCCTTCTTCAGAGTACAGGATCCGAAGAAGATGTCAGAGCAGATCGACGCCTTCCTGTCATCGGATGAAGCATGTCTGATGGAGGTAGTGATCGATCCCATGGATCTGGTATAACTGCTGGCAACGGATATAAAAGAGATTGAAAAAGGAAAGGTATGCGTTATGAAAAAAATATATTCGGTATTGGTGGAGAACAGATCCGGTGTGCTTTGCAAGGTGGCCGGCCTCTTTTCCAGAAGATGCTTTAATATTGATTCCCTGGCAGTGGGAGAGACCGATGATAAGGATGTTTCCTGTATGACCATCGTATCCACAGGAAACCAGAGAACCCTGGAACAGATCGAAAAACAGCTGAATAAGAAACTGGATATCATTAAGGTTCGTACCTTTAAAGAGGAGCAGGCCATCAGCCGCGAGCTGATGCTGCTTAAGGTAAAATACAACCGCACCAACAGAAAGGACATTATGGAGATCTGCGATATCTTAAAGGCAGACATCGTAGATATGTCCAAGACCCATCTGATGATCCAGATCTGCGACGAGCCCCAGAAGATCACCCTGCTTTTGGATATGCTTCGGACCGTCAGCATCGTGGAGGTGGCAAGGACCGGCGTCCTGGCGCTGACCAGGTGCGGGGAGAGTGAGTAAAAGCAGAAATCATCGCTTGTATGGTAAATTGTTGGAAGATTGGGAAGGAGTAAGGATTTATGAAAAATGTGCTCAGAAAAGTGGGGCTGTTTTTGTTTGTTGCGACTGTATTTGCGGGGGCTCTGGATATTGCCTGCTTTGCTGAAGATGTGGTGGGAACCAGATTTTGGCAGGTATCAGACAAAAAAGAAGACAGTAAGCTACAATTTGAGGTAACAAAATTATCCACCGAGAGCAATGAAGTGGCTGTTTATGATTTCAACGATGATAAAATAGGCAAGATCCTTACGATACCGGAAACGGTAAAACATGACGGAACTACATATACAGTAACAACGATCAATATGACTGCTTTTTCAGGAGAAAATCCGTCTATGCTTGAATCGGTCACGATACCGGAAACGATAAGGAGTATTGGACGTGAAGCCTTCTACGGATGTGAAAAACTGAAAGAAGTTCAGATCAGTGTTGAGGGAGAGAACTTAAGAATTTTCCGTTCTGCATTCGAAAACTGTGGGGCATTGAAATCTATCATACTCCCGGACAGGGTTGTTGATATAGATATAAATGCATTTGGTTATACGGGAAGTACACCTTCGGAGCATATCAAAAATAAAAGCTTTATCATTTACGGAACCGAGCTGAAACAATCCTATATTTATGCCACGGTAAATGAGCTTACATTTAAGAAAATGCAGATCATTACAGGGAATCTTGAATTGGATGCATCATCCATTCTTCCCGTGGTGGGCCAAAAACCGAAATTGCTGAATCCGAAGATCAACGATGACAGGTACAGCTTAGCCGGCGAGGCCTGGATAGAGAATGTAGATAAGGAGACCAAAGAGGTTGTAACATTTGAAGAAGGACATATCTATAAGTACGGTATTGCACTTATTCCTGCGGAGGGCTGTCTTTTTGATAAATCATTTACGATAACCCTGAAGAATATCGATTGGGAAGGTGAGCCGGAATGTCATATCATGACTCCCTATGATGCAGCTATGAGTGGAGGCGTGACAGGGATTTTCTCTATGGCTTCAAAATATAAGCTTCGGCCGGATTATTATGATCTGGGAGAGTATGTCATCAATCTGACTGACGGAAAGCTGGTGGTCACAGATGAAAAGGCCATGAAAGCCATAGAGAGTACCAATATAGCTTTGATTAAAGAAGGACAGGTGGATATCTCTATAGAGGGTACTGCGACTTATATCTACGATATGGACAAAAACGGCAGTAAGGATGTTAAGATCGTAGCCGATGAAGATTCGTCGGGGAACTTTCTCAAAGCGGAGGTTTCGAAGCTGGAAACCTGCAGTGTGACGGAGGATCAATTTTTTGAGATCACTACCTTAAGCAAAAATAGTTTGAAAGATTATAGTAGATATTTTTACAGCAAGCTTTCCATCATCCTGAATAAGCGCGACATCAGCAAAGCGGTGATTTTCCAGATCCCGGAGCAGACCTATACCGGAGCAGCTTTGACGCCGGACTTTACCGTAACCTATGACGGAAAGACTTTGGTAAAGGATCTGGACTATACCGTAGCCTACAGTGACAATACCAAGGCAGGTACCGCTAAGATCACCATTACCGGAATGGGAATCTATGAAAAGAGTGCCCAGACCAGCTTTGTGATCAAGGAAGCGGCCACTTCCGATCCCGGCAAAGAGGACCCGGAGAAGATCATCGGATATGCAAAGGTGCCGGAAAAAGGTGACAAAGTATATGATGACAAGGATGAGGCTGTTTTTGAGATCACGGCAGATCCCAGTGGGAATACGGAAGGAACGGTTACCTATGTGGTAAACAGCACACAGAATGCCACCACTATCACCATTGCGCCGGATGTTACCATTCACGGAAAGAAATACAAGGTGACCGAGATCGCAGAGGGTGCCTTCAAGAACAATAAGAAGCTGAAAAAGATCATCATCGGCAAAAACATTAAGAAGATCGGAAAACAGGCATTTTTCGGATGCAAGAGCTTAAAGACGATCATCATCAAGACCACGATGCTGAAGAAAAATACTGTAGGTGCAAAGGCATTTACCGGAATCCATAAAAAGGCAACGGCAAAGGTGCCTGCGAAAAAACTTAAGCTGTATCGGAAGGTTCTGACGAAAAAAGGCATGAACGGCAAGAAGCAGAAGATCAAAGCCGGAGCGAAATAACCTGTTGAAAAAGGGCTTCGTATCTTGTATAATGTTTGAAGTTGCGGTGCATATTTATGCATGCGCGGATAGGAGATAGGTTATCATGCAAAAGAAAGTATTTCAGATTTTAGTTGATAATACCTCCGGTGTACTGTCCCGCATTGCGGGTCTGTTTTCCAGAAGAGGGTACAATATCGAGAGTATTACTGCCGGTGTAACGGCGCAGCCGCAGTACACCCGTATCACCATCGTAACCTCCGGGGATGATGAGATCCTCGATCAGATCGAAAAACAGGTGGCAAAGCTGGAGGATGTGAAGGATATCAAGGAGCTGGAGCCGGACAAGAGTGTTTACCGTGAGCTGGCCATGGTCAAGGTTCGATGCTCCGCACAGGAGCGGCAGAATGTCATCTCCATTGCCGATATCTTCCGCGGTAAGATCATAGATGTCTCCACAGACTGTCTGATGGTGGAGATCACCGGTAACCAGGAAAAGGTGGATGCTTTCGTAAAGCTCCTGGACGGCTATGAGATCTTAGAGCTTGCCAGAACCGGTATCGCTGCGCTTGTACGTGGTAGTGAAGACGTGGTTTATCTGCCGTAACAGGGAATGGATATCTGCCATATGGCAGTTCCATATATATGACACAAGGCTCTGATCTTTAAGAGCTTGCGAAAACAAATTTTATATATTACGAGGAGGAAGTAACAATGTCAATGGATGCAAGGATTTTTTACCAGGAAGACTGCAGCTTATCTTATCTGGAGGGAAAGACCATCGCAGTGATCGGATATGGTTCCCAGGGCCATGCGCACGCACTGAATGCCAAGGAGTCCGGCTGCAACGTGATCATCGGTCTGTATGAGGGCTCCAAGTCCTGGAAGAAGGCTGAGGCTCAGGGCTTCGAGGTATTTACCGCAGCAGAGGCTGCCAAGAAGGCTGACATCATCATGATCCTGATCAATGATGAGCTACAGGCTGATATGTACAAGAAGGACATCGAGCCGAACCTGGAAGAGGGCAATATGCTGATGTTCGCACATGGCTTCAATATCCACTTCGGATGCATCAAGCCCCCTGCAAATGTAGATGTGGCTATGATCGCTCCCAAGGCTCCCGGACATACCGTAAGAAGTGAGTACCAGGCAGGCAAAGGAACCCCTTGTCTGATCGCCGTTGAGCAGGATGCTACCGGCAAGGCATGGGATGTTGCAAGAGCTTACGGTCTTGCCATCGGCGGTGCAAGAGCAGGTCTTCTGGAGACCAACTTCCGTACCGAGACCGAGACGGACCTCTTTGGTGAGCAGGCTGTTCTTTGCGGAGGCGTTTGCGCTCTGATGCAGGCAGGCTTTGAGACTCTGACCGAGGCAGGCTATGATCCGAGAAATGCATACTTTGAGTGCATCCATGAGATGAAGCTGATCGTAGATCTGATCTATCAGTCCGGCTTCGAGGGTATGAGATACTCCATCTCCAATACCGCTGAGTATGGTGATTACATCACCGGTCCCAAGATCATCACCGAGGACACCAAGAAGGCTATGAAGAAGATCCTTTCCGACATTCAGGATGGTTCCTTTGCAAAAGAGTTCCTTCTGGATATGTCTTCCGCAGGCCGTCAGGTACACTTCAAGGCTATGCGTAAGAAAGCAGCTGAGCATCCCGCTGAGAAGATCGGTAAGGAGGTTCGCAAGCTTTACAGCTGGAACAATGAAGATGAGAAATTAATCAACAACTAAATGTGCAACAAAAAGAGGCTCCGGAAGGAGCCTCTTTTTTGTTGCACATTAATCTACATTATCTCTTGTAATGTCCCTGGCCCATTTATGACTGTAGAAGTGCTTAAATACCCAGGGCCATTTCACGAATTCGTCGGTGCAAAGAAGGAAATATACGACCTTCACCGGGAGCTTTAAAACAAAGGCTGACAAAAGCCCAAGGGGTACCGCATACACCCACATATCGATCACGTCACAGATCAGACCGAAGCGGCTGTCTCCTCCGGCGCGGAATACGCCGGCGATGAGACACGTGTTGACGGAGGTACCCATGACATAGTAGGTGTTGATGAGCAGCATGAACTTAAGATAATCCAGCGCCGTGTCCGTAAAGGAAGCATGGGACAGGGCAAAGGGCCGGATCGCAAAGACGATCAGACCGCCGATGGCGCCTGTGAGCACGGCAAGCCGCAGACAGATATGTCCGGCCCGGATGCCGTTTTCGGTATTTCCGGTGCCCAGGATCTGACCGACAATGATGCCGGAAGCAGATCCGACACCATAGCAAAGAACGGTTCCCAGCCGCATGACCACATTGACGATGGAATAAGCGGCTACCGCATCACTGCCTAAATGGCCGATGATCATGGAATAGACGGAAAAAGCCAGGCCCCAGGCCAGGTCATTGCCGATGGCAGGCAGGGCCATTTTGATAAAATCCCGTTCCAGCAGCTTGTGACGCTCAAAAATGGTACGAAGGGTGAACTTCACACCGGGATTGGTGGCGGATACCACGATACAGCCGAGCAGATGGAGAAAACGGCTTAAGGTGGTTGCAAGGGCAACGCCTACAACTCCCAGCTTCGGGGCACCGAACAGACCGAAGATAAAGACCGCGTTCAGGCCTACGTTGCTGATGAGAGCAAGGGCTTCCAGAGCCGTGCTGACGGCCACCTTTCCGATGCATCGAAGGATCGAGGTATAGACAGCGCTGGCTGCCCAGAACAAAAGGCCGGGAGCGATCCACACCAGGTAACGGGCGCCGATCTTTATCAGCGTCTCATCATTTGTATAAATGTACATCAGCTTATCAGGGATCGCAAGGCACAGGGCGGCGCCGATGATCGCAACGGCAAAGCCGAAACGCAGACCGATCCCTTCGATCTTTTCAATGGTAGCAAGATCCCCTTTTCCGTAGTACTGGGCTGCCAGCATGGCAATCCCCGTACCGATCCCGAACAGAAACATAAAAAGAATGCCCACCATACTGTTTGCCAGGGAAACCGCACTGACGGCATCCTGCCCCACGGTATTGAGCATCAGCACATCTGCGCTGTTTACGGAAGCGTCCAATATATTCTGCAGAATGATGGGAAGTGCCACCACACTGACCTGCTTATAAATCTCTTTGTCTGACATGGTTCGTGTCACGATATATCCTCCTGAAAGGCTTTTTTTACAGCATTCTCTTATCTTACTGGAAGTATCCTGAAAAATCAACACGAAAAACAACAGGAAATCCGAGAATCAAAGCCCATTTAGAGGGAAAATGTGCTATACTGTAGCGGATAGGGACACCTGACAATTTATACCATAGAAAAAAACAGGAGGAGGGATCGATGAGCACAGCGATTACATGGGAAAAACTGCCGACTACCTTAGAGGAGATGAAGGCCATGCCGGAGGCGGCCTTAAAGGATCCTGCACAGACTGCGGCCTTGACGGTGGCTGCACTATGCGTATATCCGAAGGATAAGGAAGAGTGCTATAAGATGCTGGACTACTTGCGTGGTCCCAGACCCCTTTCTCCCATGGAGAAGCAGTTCATCCGGGATAGGTTTATGGACAGCGACTATGTGCCCAGATCCTATTTTAAGGGTGCAGTACCTGCCAATGACTATAAGCCGGATGAGCCTTACACATTAGAGTTTACGGAATCCACGGCACAGATGGCCGACGAAGGCTATAAGATCCTGTTGATCCAAAGCGGCGGTGCGGATTCCAAGCGGCAGATCACCCTTCGCAACAAACCCTCCACAGGAGAGTGGTTCTTGTGGGAGCAGATGCTTCTGGTAGGCATTCGTGTGCCCCAAAGTCAGGATGCCTGGGCTTAAGGATATGAAACAAAGAGAAAGGGATTTCATAAATGCAGACAAATGAAACCGGAAAAAAGCAGAAAAAGGGAGCACTTCACAAATTCCTGGCGGGAGTTGGGATCTTCTTTTTGGTGATTGGTGTGCTTGTGGTGTGGTACATCATGCATATGCACTATGAGATCGAGCCCCATGAGTTCTATGATGTTGCGACTCTGCAGGCGGAAAACAGGCCTTATGAAGATGCTTCGAAAGTCTTCATGACGGATGAGATCAGCCCCGAGGCACTGGATCGGATGTACAATGCTTTAAGCGCCTCCCCTTCGGGAAAAGTGGCTATCAAGCTTTCCACAGGAGAAGCGGGGAATCCCAACTATCTGGATCCGAATCTCATCAAAGATCTGGTGCAGAGCCTTGACGGAACCATTGTTGAGTGCAATACGGCTTATTCCGGCTCCAAGAGAGCTGAGACTGAGATGCATATGCAGGTGGCAAAGGACCACGGCTTTACCGAGATCGCAGACGTGGATATCATGGACCGGGACGGCTACATGAAGATCCCGGTGGAAGGTGGTGTGAACCTGCAGGAAAACTGGGTGGGAGAGAACCTGGCCGATTATGATTATATGGTGGTGTTGAGCCATTTTAAGGGACATCCCATGGGAGGCTTTGGCGGCGCG